>NZ_SRLW01000104.1:0-29998 GCF_006518215.1 Myxococcus sp. AB025B | reverse complement strand
TTGAAGCACCGCCCGCCCGGTCGCTTCCAGTGCGGCTGTCACCCCCAGGACGCCGGGGCGAAAGCGATGGGCCCTCCGCGCGGGCGGTGCTTCAATGCCCGACCTCGCAGGTCGGACGGGGAGTCACGCCATGTTGAAGGACGGGTTGCCGGAGGACTGGAAGCGGGAGCTGAAGTCCGCGCTCGATTCACCCTCGTTCCAGGAGCTGGAGCGCTTCGTCGCCCAGGAGCGCGAGGCGGCCACCGTCTTCCCCTCGGAGGAGGACCTCTTCTCCGCCTTCCGGCTGACGCCCTACGCGGACGTGCGCGTGCTGCTTTTGGGCCAGGACCCGTACCACGGGCCCGGGCAGGCACACGGGCTGGCGTTCTCCGTGAAGCCCGGCGTGCCCTCGCCGCCCTCGCTGGTCAACATCTTCAAGGAACTGGAGGCGGACGTGCGGGAGCCCCGTCCCAAGACAGGCTCCCTCATTCCCTGGGCCGAGCAGGGCGTGCTCCTGCTCAACGCCGTGCTCACCGTGCGCCAGGCCCAGCCCAACAGCCACGCGGGCCACGGCTGGGAGGACTTCACCGACGCCGTCATCCGCGCGGTGAGCGCCAAGCAGGACGCCGTCGTCTTCCTCCTCTGGGGCAAGTACGCCCAGAAGAAGAAGAAGCTCATCGACGCGAAGCGCCACGTCGTCATCGAGGGCACCCACCCCTCGCCCTTGTCGGCCAGCAGCGGCTTCTTCGGCAGCAAGCCCTTCAGCAAGGTGAACCAGGCCCTGGAGTCCAAGGGCCGGCCCCCGGTCGACTGGCGCCTGTCCCGGTGAAGCGGCGGGCCGCACCGCGCGTCCGGGCACGAAGGCCGTGCCTCCGGGACGAGGCTTGATACGGTGCGTCGCGACATGACCGCCGCCTTCGTCGCCGCCTCCACGCCCGAGCTGCTGGAACCCAACGTCTACCGCACCCGCTTCCACGCGGACTGGTACCAGGGGAGGGGGGCCTACGGCGGCGTCGTGGCGGGCACGGCGCTGCGCGCGCTGGAGCACACGCTGGCGGACGCGGCCCGGCCGGTGCGCTCGTTCACCATGCACTTCTGCTCTCCCGCGGTGGAGGGCGAGGCGCGGGTGCTGACGCGCCTCGAGCGCGCCGGGAAGCTCGTCACCCACGCCACGGTGCGCGTGGAGAACGACGCGGGCGTGGTGGCCGTGGGCAGCGCGACGTTCGGCGCCTCGCGCGGCGGGGCCCTGGAGTACCTGGACCTGACGCCCCCCAAGGTGCCGCCCCCACTCGAAGTCCCGGCGACGCCCGACGACGTGCCCATGCCGGACTTCTGCCGCCACTTCGAGTTCCGCTTCTGCCTGGGCTCGGCGCCGTACTCGGGCTCGGACGTGGCCGAGACGGGCGGCTGGCTCCGCCCCCGTCAGCCCACGGTGCTGGACGCGCCCCTGTTGGTGGGGTTGATGGACGCCTACCCCCCGGCGGCCCTCTCCCGCGTGGAGGGCTTCCGCCCGGCGGCCACGGTGGACTTCACCGTGCACTTCTTCCACCCGCTGCCCATGCCCGGGCTCAAGCCGGACGCCCACTTCCTGCGCACCGGGCGCTCGCGTCAGGCGGGCGAGGGCTACGCGGACGACTACCAGCAGCTGTGGACCGAGGACGGCGTGCTGCTGGCCCAGTGCCGCCAGCTCTTCGTGGTGATGGGCGGCTGAAGTCCCGCCATCTGGTAGTGTCGGCGGCGTGCAAGTGCTCTGGGTCGTCGTCACCGCCATCGCCGCGCTGCTCGCCGCGGTGGGTGTCCTCTTCGTGGTCGCCGGTCTCAAGGACGTCCAGCGCGCCCGGCGCACCCTGAGCTGGCCCACCGCGCCCGGCACCATCCGCTCCGCCGAGGAGTTCGAGCGCCGCCTCCCCGTCGCCGGCCCGGCCGAGCCGCGCATCCACTACGAGGCCGTCATCCAGTACGAGTACACCGTGGGCCGCGTGCTGGTCGGCACCTCCACCCTGCGCGTGGACCCCGCCGCGTACACCAACCCGGAGCACGCCCAGTCCGTCCTCCGGCGCTATCCCCCGGGACAGGCCGTCCGGGTCGCCTACAACCCGGCGGACCCCACCGACGCGGTGCTGGAGCCCGGCGCGCACGCGCCCAGCTTCGTCCGGCTGGGCGTGGGGCTGGGACTGGTGGCGCTCGGCGCCTGCATGCCGCTGGTGGCGCGCTGGTTCGCGGCACGCCTGTAGGAAAATCTCCGTCCTGGACGCAACTGATCCACGTCCCCCGCGACAATCCCTTCACATTCTTTCCCGGCCAGTCCCCGGCCGAGGTCCGCCATGAGCGATCGCTCCTCCATCCGTCGCGGTCAGCAGAACCCGGTTCGCACCACCCAGACGCCGCGGAACGCCGCGGTGGTGAAGAACACGACCACGGACAAGGTCGTCAAGGACACCAACACGGGTGTCCAGACCACCTTCGAGAACGGCCGGCTCCAGAGCCACTTCGAGCGTGAGAAGAGCACCACGCAGAACTGGAACACCAGCTACAGCCACGAGTCCCAGCACGAGTCCACGGGCCGCGTGACGGGCGCCATGGCGAGCCTGCTGGGCGCCATCCCGAAGGTCGGCATCGACGGCCAGTTCACCAAGGGCGCGGCGGTCAAGAAGCTCGAGGGCGGCTTCGGCGACGCCAACAGCGTGGCCCAGGGCCACGGCAAGGTGAGCCTGCTCGAGGCCGAGCTCAAGGGCTCCGGCGAGGTGGGCATCGAGGGCGGCAAGCTGTTCGCCCGCGGCGACCTGGACGCGAAGGCCACGCTGGTGGACGCCGAGGGCACGCTGCGCGCGGGTGTCGGCCCCATCCAGGCGGAGCTGCAGGGCAAGGCGTGGGTGGGCGCGAAGGCGGGTCTCCACGGTGAAGTGACGGTGGACCCCATCAACGGCAAGTACGCGGCCCGCGTCGGTGGTGACGCGTTCATCGGCGCCCGCGCCGGTGCCACGGGCACGGTGAAGCTGGGCGACTACGGCGGCGTCACGGGCCGCGCGGAGGCCTGGGCCGGTGTGGGTGTCTCCGCCCGTGCCGAGGCCAGCTGGGACAACGGCCGCTTCAAGGCCCGCGTGGACTTCGGCGCGGCCCTGGGCGTGGGCTTCAAGCTCGGCTTCGACGTGGACATCAACTTCGGGAAGATCGCCGACGCGGTGAAGAGCGTCGTCGAGAAGCCCATCGAAGTGGCCAAGAATGTGGTGAAGTCCGTCGGCAACTTCTTCAAGGGGCTGTTTGGCTGATGGCGGAGACCGCCAGGTACGACGCACTGCTCGCAGCCGGGGAGCTGGACCAGGCACGCCGGGAGGCCGAGGCCGCGCTCAAGCGCGATGCCTCGGACCTGGCGGCCCGGGTCGCGCTCGCCCGGCTCGCGGCATTCGATGGCAACGAGGCCCAGGCCGAGTCATGGCTCGCGGGCGTGAGCGCGGAGGAGCCGGACGTGCAACTGGTCCGGGCCGCGCTGCTCACCCGGCGCGGTGACGCGGCGGGCGCCCTGGCGCTCTACCGGAAGGTGGCGAAGGCGAGGCCCCAGAAGGCCGAGGCCTGGTTCGGCCAGGGCTACCTCCTGGCGGAGCAGGGCGACAACGCGGGTGCCCGCACCGCGCTCGAGCAGGCGGTGAAGCTGTCGCCGGGCACGGCCATCCATCACTTCCACCTGGGGCGCGTGCTCTTCGCCCAGGAGAACCTGAAGGACGGCTTCCACCACCTCCAGGAGTCGCTGCGCCTCAACCCGAGGCACGGGCCCAGCTACCTGGTGCTCGCGGTGGCGCTCCAGGCGGGCGGTGAGCTGGGCGCGGCCGAGGAGCTGCTGACCACGGGCATCAAGGCGCTCGACGGCGACCCGTACCTGCTCAACGCGCTGTGCAACGTGCAACTGGCGCGCGGCAACCTGAGCGGCGCGGTGGCCACGGCGGAGACGCTGGCGCGCGTGGAGCCAGACGCTCCCGCGGCGCAGGCGAACCTGGCGCGGCTGCGGCTGGCGCAGGGGCGGCTGACCGACGCGCTGGAGCTGTGCAGGAAGCTGGCGTCGCGCGGACAGGCCACCTCGCAGAGCCGCATGGTCGAGGGCATGGCGCTGGAGGCCATCGAGCCGGTGGACATCCCCGCCGCGCTGACGGCGTGGCGCGAGGCCATGAAGCTGGACCCGGACGACTGGGCCCCCGCCAACAACCTGGGCAACCTGCTGATGCGCATCCCGGAGGATGAGCTCCCGGGCGCGGGCCAGCAGGCGCTCGAGGTGCTGGAGGAGGCGCACCGCCGTGCGCCGGAGCGTCCCGAGCCGCAGCTCAACCTCGCGCTCGTGAGCGCGCGGCTGGGCGACAAGCAGCGGGCGACGCAGCTGGCGCAGTCGCTCTTGAAGCTGGAGCGCCTGGACCCCGAGTGGCGCGAGCAGGCCGAGCGGCTCATCAAGGCGCTGGCCTCCTGAGCGGAGGTGACGGGCGCTCACGGGCGCCCGTCGCCGAGACATGAAACACGTGTCTCACGCCGCCACGTTGGCGAGCTGCTTCATGAGCAGTCGAATCAGCTCCACGGGGTGGATGGGCTTGGGCAGCAGCTCCGCGCCGTAGCGGATGGCGACGGGGATGAGGTCATCGAGCTGCTCGTGGCCGGTGAGGAAGATGAAGGGCGCGTTGCACTCCTTCAGCTCGCGCATGGCGATGAGCACGTCCGCGCCGTTCATCGACGGCATGTTGTAGTCGCACAGGATGGCGGAGATGTTCCCCAACTCCTCCTGGAACGCGCTCTCGGGTGACTGCACCGTGCGCACCTGGAAGCCGGCGCTCTGCAGGATGTCCGTCACCAGCGAGAGCACGAACAGGTCATCGTCAATCACCAGCACGGTCTGCATCGCGCGCTCTCCCGGCAAGCCCGTCTCATCCTACGAGCCGGGCCAGCCAGGAGAGTAGGGCGAGCAACGCATTCCGTCAGCGCGGTGCGGGAGCCACGGGGTTCTGCTGACCCGGGGTGCCCGGCGACGGGATGAGCACCAGGTCCTCCTGCGGCGGAATCAGGTACTCGGCGCCCGTCTCGGTGACGACGGCCATCTCCTCCACGGAAATGACACGCATCGCGTCCGGGCCGCCGTCCTTCCACGCGAAGAACCCGTCGAAGGCGAACACCTGCCCCACGCGGACGACGCGCGTGGACTGGCCCTGCTTGGGCTTGTCCTTCGCCCCACCGGAGAGCGCGGGCCCCACGTCATGCGCCCAGTACCCCACGGGGTGGCCGGTGCCGAACATGTTCATCGGCTCCGAGCCCGCCTCCTTCATCCACACGCGCTGCGCCTTGTCCACGTCCCAGCCGCTGACGCCCGGCTTGAGCGCCGCCAGCGCCACGCGGTTTCCCTGCCGGCCCTTCTCCCACTTCTCCAGCGCGTCCTTCGGCACCTCTTTCTGCCCCGGCGCGAGCACGTAGGCGAAGCGCTGGATGTCCGTCACCCACAAGTGGCCCACGCGGATGCCGAAGTCCGTCTGGATGAAGTCCCCGGGCTGAATCACCTTCTCCGTGGCGTGCGAGTGGCCACGCAACGGCCCGCTGTTGACCGCCGGGTTCTGGTCCGGCGCCCACGCGTCCCCCACGCCCAGCTCCGCCATGCGCTTCTTGAGGAACTTCGCCACGTCCGAGTCCCGCGTCTTGCCCGGCACCACCGTGGCGTACGCCTCGACTTGCAACTGCGCGGTGAGCGCCGCGGCCTTGCGCAGGATGTCCACCTCCTCGGGCAGCTTCACGGACAGCCACTCGGAGACGACGTCCTCGGACGACACCAGCTTCTTGCGCAGCGCGGGCGACAGCGCCTTCTCCAGCGCCGCGCGCTGCGAGGACGACAGCCCGTCCGCCACCGTGACGGACGTGGACGCGTTGATGGCGATGCGCGCGGGCTTCGCCGCCGCCAGCCTCGCGGCAATCTGCGCGTACAGGTCCTGCCCGCGCTCCACCGAGATGACCTCGTCCAACGGCGCCACCTCGCGCAGCGCCGTGGCCTCGCTCACCGGCGACAGCGCGAGCGAGCGCACCGTGTCCCCCTGCCGCAGGAACAGGAACGCCGCCGTGCCGCCCGCGTTCTCCCCGCCGACGTGGATCGCCAGCGGGTCGTTGTCGTTCTCCCGGCAGAGCACCACCCAGGCGTCCACGTTCGCGCGCGCCATGGCCTGCGGCAGCAGCTTCTGGATGCGCTCCTTGCGGATGCGCGGCCACGGGTCGCCGGAGACGATGGAGTCCTTGCCCGCCGCGCTCGCCAGGGGGGCGGCGAGGAGCAGGGCGGTGACGAGAGCGGACCGGACGCGCTTCATGCTTCGGGAATCCTTTCGGGAGAAGGCGCCGCCATCATCCCCGACCTCGTCCGCTCCCGGCACGGCCCCCGTGTGAAGCCCTGTCGCGTCGTCATGAAGAAATGCCCCGGCAAACCGGAGAAAACCGCGAGCGCAAGCGCCACCGCCGTCGCTCGTTTAAGGTGATGACCATGGCCAAGAGCTCCTCTCGCAAGTCCGCCGCGAAGGCGAAGGTGAAGGTGAAGAAGCCCGCCGCCCCCCGAGCCGCCGCTCCCCGGAAGCGCCAGGCGAAGCGGCCCGCCAGGCCCCCCGAGCCGCCGCCCATCGTCCTCGAGGCCGAGCCCGTCTTCCCCGAGGAGCCCACGCTCGAGGACACCCCCAAGGCCCTGCCCGCGGGCGAGGAGGGCCCGGGCCGCGTGCTCCCCTTCGAAATCGACCCCAAGCGCATGGAGGAAGGCCTGCGCAAGCTCCAGGGCGAGGTGGTGCACTGGGCCAACAAGGGCCGCTACACCCGCGTGCGCTTCAAGTTCCGGGGCAAGCAGCTCTTGCCGGACCTGCCGCTCGCCGCCGTCGTGGCGGCGGAGGGGCTCACGTTCTACTGGGGCGGCATCCTGCGCGTGCTCATCGCCAACGTGGTGGGCGGCAGCGTGTTCCAGGTGGAGCTGGTGAACGACGCGGAGAAGCGTGTCCAGGCCGGCAAGGAGGCCCTGCTGTCGGGCGACGTGGACCAGGCCCTGGCCCTGTTCCGCGAGGCCGTCGCCATGGACCGGGACTCCGCGCCCGCACACCTCAACGTGGGCGTGGCCCTCAAGCTCAAGGGCGACAAGCAGGGGGCGCTCGCGGCCTTCGAGAAGGCCCGGGAGAAGGACCCCGAGGGCCCTGTTGGCGCCGAGGCCGAACGCCTGGCCGCGCCCCTGCGTCCCTCGCCCGTCTAGCGTCCGTCCCGGGCGGCTCGGGAGGCCCGTTTTTCTGCGTCGGAAGCGGGCTGAAAACGGGGTGTTCGAGCGTTCAGTAGGGGGCGTTTTCCAGCGCTCCTTTGACTTGATTCCGGACCCCATCGCATGTGGGGTGTCCACCCCTTCGTTTCCCTTGTTGACGTAGGGAAATCCAGGGGTTACGAACGCTCCCTCACTGGACGGCGGCCCTTCACGGGGTCCCTCCGCGACACTCCCAGAGCCCATGGCTGACGACACCACCGACAAGCCGGCCCCGCCCTCCCCGCCTCCTCCTCCGGACGGCGCTGGAGAGCTCATTCCCGTGAACATCGAAGACGAGATGCGCCGCTCGTATCTCGACTACTCGATGTCCGTCATCATCGGTCGCGCGCTGCCTGACGTACGCGACGGCCTCAAGCCCGTGCATCGCCGCGTGCTGTTCGCGATGAACGACCTGGCGAACTACCACAACCGCCCCTACAAGAAGAGCGCGCGCGTGGTGGGTGACGTCATCGGTAAGTACCACCCGCACGGCGACTCCTCCGTGTACGACGCCATGGTGCGCCTCGCGCAGCCGTGGAGCCTGCGCTACCTGCTGGTGGACGGTCAGGGCAACTTCGGCTCGGTGGACGGCGATATGCCCGCCGCCATGCGCTACACCGAAGCGCGCATGGACCGCCTGGCCGAGGAGCTGCTGGCGGACATCGACAAGGAGACCGTCGACTTCGGCCCCAACTACGACGACTCCCTCGAGGAGCCGCTCGTGTTGCCGGCGCGCTTCCCCAACCTGCTCGTCAACGGCAGCAGCGGCATCGCGGTGGGCATGACCACCAACATCCCGCCGCACAACATGACGGAGGTCATCACCGGGACGCTGCACCTCATCGACAACCCCACGTGCACCGTGCGGGACTTGATGGAGCACATCACCGGCCCGGACTTCCCCACCGGCGCGTTCATCACTGGCCGCGAGGGCATCCACCGCGCCTACGAGACGGGCCGCGGGCAGATCACGGTGCGCGCCCGGTCGGAGATCGAGACGTCGAAGAAGGGGGACCGCGAGTCCATCATCTTCACGGAGATTCCGTATCAGGTGAACAAGGCGCGGCTCATCGAGAAGATCGCCGAGCTGGTGCGCGAGAAGAAGCTCGAGGGCATCAGCGACATCCGTGACGAGAGCGACCGTCAGGGCATGCGCATCGTCATCGAGCTCAAGCGCGACGCGATTTCTCAGGTGGTGCTCAACAACCTGTACCAGTCCACGGCGCTGGAGACGACGTTCGGCGCGGTGATGCTGGCCATCGACGGTGGCCAGCCGCGCACGCTGAACCTCAAGGAGCTGCTGGACCGCTTCATCGCCCACCGCCGCGACGTGGTGACGCGCCGCACGCGCTACGAGCTGCGCAAGGCGCTGGCGCGCATGCACATCGTGGAAGGTCTGCTCGTCGCGCAGGACCTCATCGACCTCGTCGTCAGCCTCATCCGCGCGTCCAGGGACCCGGACGAGGCGCGCTGGGGCCTGATGAACATCCTGTCGCCCACGCTGTACGAGCACGAGCGCTTCGCGAACCTGCAGCGCATCGACTACGACAAGGCGAAGGCGCAGATGGAGCTGCTCGTCTCGCGCGCGCGCAACGAGGAGCCGCAGTACCGGGGGCTGGCGCACAAGTACGAGGGCGCGGGCTTCAGCCAGGAGCAGGCGCAGAACATCCTCGAGATGCGCCTGCAGCGGCTCACCGGCCTGCAGCGCGAGGAGCTGTTCCGCGAGCTCATCGGCCTGGTGCGCGACGTGGCGCGCCTGCAGGACATCCTCGCCAACGAGAAGAGCCTGCTCAACGTCATCAAGACGGAGCTGATGGAGATTCGCGAGCGCTACGGCGACAAGCGCCGCACCGAGATCATCGGCGCCGTGGACGACATCACCAGCGAGGACCTCATCGCCGAGGAGACGATGGTGGTCACGCTGTCGCACACCGGCTACGTCAAGCGCTCGCCGCTGTCGGAGTACCGGGCGCAGAAGCGCGGTGGGCGCGGCAAGACGGGCGCGGCGACGAAGGAAGATGACTTCGTCAGCAAGCTCTTCGTGGCGAGCACCCACGCGTACCTGATGCCCATTACGACCAAGGGCAAGCTGTACTCGCTCAAGGTGCACCAGATTCCGGCGGCCAGCCGCACGTCGCGCGGCAAGGCGATGGTGAACCTGGTGCAGTTCGGCGAGGGCGAGAAGCTGGCCCAGGTGCTGGTGACGCGGGACTTCCCGGAGAGCCGCTACGTCTTCTTCGTCACGAAGAAGGGCGTGGTGAAGCGCACGGACCTGAGCGCGTTCGAGAACGTCCGCTCCAGCGGCATCATCGCGCTGGGCATCGACGAGGGCGACGAGCTGGTGGCGGTCATGATCACCGACGGCTCGAAGGACATCCTCCTGTCGACGGCCAGCGGCATGAGCATCCGCTTCCCGGAGTCGGAGGTCCGCTCCATGGGTCGTCAGGCCTTCGGCGTGAAGGGAATCACGCTGGAGGAGGGCGACGAGGTGGTGGGCGCCGTCGTGGTGGAGAACGAGTCCGCCATCCTCACGGTGACGGAGAACGGCTACGGCAAGCGCACCGAGGAGGCCGAGTACCGGCAGCAGGGCCGCGGCGGCAAGGGCATCATCGACATCAAGACCACCGAGCGGAACGGCAAGGTGGTGAGCGTGGTGCAGGTGAAGGAGTCGGACGAGGTGATGCTCGTCACCAACGGCGGGATGCTCATCCGCATGAAGGTGAAGGAGATCTCCGTCATCGGCCGCAACACGCAGGGCGTGCGCCTGATTGCGCTGGAGAACGACCAGGAGAAGGTGATGGCCCTCTCCAAGCTCCCCGAGGGCGAGGAGTCCGAGGAGGAGTCGGAGACGGCGACGCCCGCCGAGGGCGCTCCGGAGGGTGTGGTCGCGGAGGCCGTGGCCACCGAGGCCGAGGCCGCTCCCGCCGCCGAGGAGGCTCCTGCCTCCGAGACGCCGACCGAGGGCGGTGGCTCCGAGGAGCCGCAGGCCTGAGTCGGACCGTGATTTGAAACACCCAGGCCCCTCTTCCCCGTGCGTGGGGAGAGGGGCTTCGTCTTGGTGGGCGTGAGGTTAGAGAAGTCCGAGGAAGGTGATGGTGGAGGGGCCGCTCAAGCGCCGCAGTCCCTCCGGGCCGCTGCACGCGTCCAGGTCCGTGGAGAGGAACGTGGTGGTGCGCAGCACGGTGGCGCCCTGGAACTTGCCGGCCTCCACCGAGCCGACGTGGGTCAGCGTGAGCAGGAGTCCCTCGACGCGAGCGGCGACGCGGGTCTGCACGAGCGTGGAGGTCTCGCCGGTGTTCCAGACGAGCGTCCCACGAGCCCGTCCGACCTCCAGCAAGTCGAGACAGGAGAAGGGCGAGGCCCCCAGGTTGCCCACGGTGTACGTGGCGGACGTCAGGGTGGGGTCGAGCAGGGCCAGGCAGTTGCTGAAGACCGACGTGCCCGAGATGCCCACGTCCTGGCGCTCGTTGCGAAGCGGCGGTGCGTAGTGGAGGTCTCCCGAGCCCACCGGGCAGCTCGCGAGTGTCAGCAACGCCTGCTCCGCTCGCGCGGGCGCCTCCGCTGGAGTGCCTTCGTTGTCCCGGGGCTCGGGAGGAGATCCGCAGGACATCAATGCTCCACTGACGAGCAGGGAGACGGTGATGCATCGCAGCAGGTGTTTCATGCGCGTGCTCATGGCAGCCCCAGCAGTGTCAGCGTCGTCACACCGGACATGCCCGGGACGCCGCGAGACGAGAAGCAGTCGAACAGGTTCACATCGAAGTACGTCAGGGTCCGGATGGCGGTGGCTCCCTGGAACTTCCCGGACTCGACCGTGCCCACGTAGGTGATGGCGACGGTGGCGTTGCTGACCTGGACGGAGCCTCGCGTCTGAAGCAGGGTGGAGGACTCGCCCGTGTTCCAGGTGATATCCGCGCGTGCCGAGCCCACCTCCAGCAGGTCCTGACAGGCGAAGCCGGGCAGCTCGACGTGAACAGAGAGCTCGCCGGACGTCACCTCACCGGACAGTGAGACGCAGTTGGAGAACGTCGACGTCCCGGTGACGGTCGTGTCTCGAGGAACCACCGAGAGGGGCGGTGAAAAGCGATTCATCGTCGAGCCCACCGGACAGCTCATCACCGTCGGCAACTGCTGCCCCTGCGCGATGTCCTCGGGGGGCACGGGCGCGGGAGCCTCCCCACCGCAGCCCGACATGACGCTTCCCATCAAACCTGACACCAGCAGGACGAGCCTGGACCCTCGACGCATGAGTGAACCTCCACGGAGTGCAAAGAAGCCGCAGGGATAGGGAGGACTCCCGACGTGGGCGACGTGGGACCCACGCGCACCGTTCGCACGTGGGCTCAGGGGTTGGACCTTCGTCCACTCCGGGAGGAGGAACAGCCAGGTCCAGGGCCAGACGTCCGAGCGCTTCGAGACATCCCTGCGGAAACGCCGCCCCGCATCACCGCCCGCACACGGTGTCTAGAGCAGCCCGAGCAACGTCAGGGTCGCCGTGCCGCTGTGCCGGGCGAGGCCCTCTGGCGAGGAGCAGGCGTCCAGGTCGGTGTTGAGCACGGTGGTGGTGCGAATCGCCGTGGCGCCCTCGAACTTGCCCGAGACCACCGAGCCCACATGCGTGAAGACGACGGAGAGCCCCTCCACCCGCGCGCCGAGCCGGGTCAGGGTCAGGGTGGAGGTCTCGAGGGTGTTCCACGTGACGACCGAGTTCGTCGTGCCGATGTCCAGCAAGTCGGAGCAGGCGAAGCTGGGCCGGAAGACGTTGAGGGGGGTATTGCCGGAGGTCACCCCGCCGAACAAGGAGTAGCAGTTGGAGTAGGTCGTCGTGCCCGTGGTCGTCACTGCCTGGGAGGTGTTCTTCAAGGGCGGGGAGTAGTTGAGCACCGTCGAGCCGATGGGGCAGGAGACGAGCGTCACCAGGCCCTGCTCCGCCGTCGCGGGCTCCTCGATGGGTTGTGGCGCGGCACTCTCCTCGAGCCCTCCGCAAGCGGTGAGGACACTCCCTGTCAGCATGAACACCACGACCGTGCCCCATGATGGGTGACGCATGATGGGTGACGCATGATGGCCTCCTGGATGTGAGGCATTGGCTATAGCTGTCTCGGTTTGGCGCGTGCCAGTCACGGCGCGAAGCGCTGTTCGAGGCGGCTCAAACGTCTTGGACTCCAGTACAGGCGTCCAGGCTCAGCGCAAGGGGGGCGGCAGCTTCGAGACCTCCACGCGCGGGACACCGACCTGTGTCACCGCCTGCGCGCCGAACCAGTTCGCCAGCTCCGCGCACTTCGTCATCGGCCAGCCCCGCAGCAGGCCCAGGGTGAAGCCCGCCAGGAAGCAGTCCCCCGCGCCCGTTGGGTCCACCTCCTCGACGGGGCTGACAGGAAGCTCGAGCGTGTCCTTCGCCGTGAGCAGCGTGCACCCGCGCTTGCCCCGGGTGATGACCACACACGTCCTCGTGCGCACGGCGTCGAGGTCCATCGCGCGCGCCTCCTCCTCGCTCGCCTTGAGCACGTGCAGGTGTCCCAGCAACTCCGCGTAGGGCGTGTCCTCCAGCCGCTGGTTCCACACGCGTCCTTCGTCATCCAGCGCGCGCAAGAGGCCCTGCGCGTCGGCGAGGACATGCCGGGCCCGCTGCGACATCCGGACGAGCGTCTCCGGCGGCACCTCGCCCATCACCCCGCAGGCGAGCGCGACCCGGGCATCGAGGCCGATGTCCTCGGGAGGAATGCTCGCCGAGCGCGCGTCCACGCGGAGCACGCGCTCCTCCCGGCTGAAGTCCGCGAGGAACCGCGTGGTGCGAGTGCCCGGGGCGATGCGCGGTGGATACCGGACGCGGTCCGCGTAGGCGAAGTCCTCGCCCGCCACGGCCACCACCGCGTGGTCCACCCCGGTGGCGTCGAACACCGAGGAGATGTACGCCGCCGAGCCGCCGAGCGTGTGCACCTCCCCACCTCCGACCGAGGGCAGCACGTCATGGCAGTAGTTGCCCACCACCAGCACGTCACACGAGGAGCGTCCCGGCACGGGCGGCTACTTGCGCGTGAAGGTCGCGGGCACGGGCGCGCCGGCGGCCTTCTCGTCCGTCCAGGAGATGTGCAGCACCCACCAGCGCTGGCCGTCGAAGACGAGCTGGATGTTGTTGACGCCCTTCGTGAGCACCGCGCCCTCCGGCGCCTCGCGGGCCTCGTACGCGCTCAGCACGTTGACCAGGTCGCCATAGCCATACACCTGGCGGTGCGTCTCCTTCTCGAAGAAGCCGTGCGTCTTGAAGAACGTCTCGCCCCAGGCCACGTAGTCCTCCGGGGTGATGGGGGACACACCCGGGAGCCCGCCGGGCTTCGCGCGATGGACGGACGCCATCTGCGCGCCCGGATAGAACAGCGAGCGGAAGCGCTGCCAGTCACGCGCCTTGCCCGCGGGGCCGCTGATGACGTCATAGAGCGCGGCCAGCAGCGCCTCCTGCGTCTTCACGTCCTCCGGACGCCCGGGAGGATGTTGCTGGAGCGCCGCCTGCGTGCGCTCCGCCGCGAGCTTCATCGGGCTGGGCGCGGCGGGCGGCTTGGGCGCGACGGGCGGCGGCTTCGCGGACTGCGCGAGGGCGGAGGCGCAGCTCAGCAGGACGACGACGGGGACCGCGGTGATGAAGCGGGGCATGGGATGGACCTCCAGGCGTCGAGGAAGCACCGCGCGGCAGGTTACTCCGACGTCCTGGGAATGTCTGACGCGGTTCGAGGCGGGCGCGTGTGTTCGCGCTTCGACACTCGACGCACGGCGCAAAAGCCCGGGCTCCGGGTGGCATGGTGAGGGCCCGTCCGTTAGGGTGCCCCGCCATGATGCGTCGACTCCTATTGACCCTGTTGTTGTCCGTGTCCTCCACCGCGATGGCGGCGGAGACGCTCACCGTCTACTCCGGCCGCAACGAGAAGCTCGTGGGGCCGCTCCTCAAGAAGTTCACGGAGAAGACCGGCATCGAGGTGAAGGTGCGCTACGGCGAGACGCCGCAGCTGGCCGCCACGCTGCTGGAGGAGGGCGACAAGACGCCCGCGGACGTGTTCTTCGCGCAGGACGCGGGGGCGCTCGGCGCGCTGAGCAACGCGGGCCGCCTGCAGGCGCTGCCCAAGGCCACGCTCGACAAGGTGGACGCGCGCTTCCGCTCGCCGACGGGCCAGTGGGTGGGCGTCAGCGGCCGCGCGCGCGTGGTGGCGTACAACACCCAGAAGGTGAAGGCGGCGGACCTGCCCGACAGCATCCTGGGTTACACGGATGCGAAGTGGAAGGGCCGGCTGGGCTGGGCGCCCACCAACGCGTCCTTCCAGGCCTTCGTCACCGCGCTGCGGCTGCTCAAGGGCGAGGACGCGGCGAAGCAGTGGCTCCAGGGCATCCAGGCCAACGGCGCGCGCGTCTACAAGAACAACGCCGCCATCATCGAGGCGCTGGGCCGCGGGGAAATCGACGCGGGCTTCGTCAACCACTACTACCTGTACGCCGCGAAGAAGAACAACGCGGCGCTGCCGGTGGCCAATGACTTCTCCGCGCCGGGCGACCCGGGCGCGCTGGTGAACGTGGCGGGCGTGGCCATCCTGAAGGGCTCGAAGAAGGTGGACGCGGCGCGCAAGTTCTCCGCGTGGCTCCTGGAGAACGACGCACAGGCGTACTTCTCCCAGCAGACGCACGAGTACCCGCTGGTGGCCGGCGTGAAGACGGCGCAGGACCTGCCGGCGCTGTCCAAGGTCGGCTCACCGGACCTGGACCTGTCGAAGCTGGATGACCTGCGCGGCACGGTGAAGCTGCTGCAGGACACCGGCGTCCTCTAGAAGGAGCGGGCTTCGTGACACGGCGGGCTCCGCGGTGGTTGTTGATATCGGGCGTGCTGGTGGCGGCGCTCGCGGTGCTGCCCGCCGTGTACCTGGGGGTTCGCGCGGCGGAGGCCGACGCGAGCGCCTGGGGGCTGCTCTTCCGGGAGCGCACGTGGGGCCTGCTGTGGCGGACCTTGGGGCTCGCCGCGGCGGTGACGGTGCTCGCCGCCGCGGTGTCCCTGCCGCTCGCGTGGCTCACCACGCGCAGTGATTTGCCGGGCCGTCGCCTGTGGACGGTGCTGTTGTGCGTGCCGCTCGCGGTGCCCACCTTCGTCAGCGGCTATGTGCTGCTGGCCGCCTTCGGCATCGGTGGAGTGCTGGATGAGGTGCTGACGCGCTGGGGGCTGCCGGTGCCGCCGGTGTATGGCTTTCCCGGCGCGCTCGTGGCGCTGACGGTGTCCACGTATCCGTACTTCTTCCTGGCGCTCCGGGCGGGACTGCTCGCGCAGGACCCCGCGTGGCTGGAGGGCGCGCGCAGCCTGGGGATGAGTCCGACGCGGGCCTTCTGGAAGGTGACGGCGCCGCTGTTGCGTCCGGCCTTCGTGTCCGGCGCGCTGCTCGTCGGCTTGTATGTGTTGTCGGACTTCGGCGCGGTGGCGCTGGTCCAGTACGACGCCTTCTCGCGCGCCATCTATGTGCAGTACGAGGGCGCGTATGACCGCGCCTACGCCGCGCTGCTCGGGCTGGCGCTGGTGGCGGTGACGGTGGTGGTGCTGGTGCTGGAGGTGCGGCTGCGCGGACGTGCCGGCTATCACCGCAGCTCCAAGGGCGCCGCGCGGGCCTCGGCCCCGGTGACGCTGGGGCGATGGCGGGTGCCCGCGCTGCTGTTCTGCGGCGCGGTGGTGCTGGCGGGCGTGGTGCTGCCGGTGGGCGTGCTCCTGTACTGGGGCGCGCGAGGGCTGGCGCGGGACGAGGCGTCGCTGATGCAGCCCGCGCTGGGTTCGCTGCTCGCGTCGGTGCTGGGCGCGGTGGCGTCGGTGCTGGGCGCGCTGCCGCTCGCGTTCCTCGCGGTGCGCTACCCGAGCCGGCTCACCCTGGCGATGGAGCGCGTGTCCTACGTGGGCTACGCGCTGCCGCCCATCGTGCTGGCGTTGTCGCTCGTCTTCCTGGGCGTGCAGGCGCTGCCGTTCCTCTACGGGACGCTGGTGATGCTGGTGCTCGCGTACGTGGTGCGCTTCCTGCCGCAGGCGGTGGGCACGGTGCGCTCGGCGCTGCTGCAGCTCAACCCGCACCTCGCGGAGGCCGCCGCGTCCCTTGGTGAGGCTCCGGCGGGGGTGTTCCGCCGCGTCACCGCGCCGCTGCTGCGTCCGGGATTGCTGGCGGGAGCGGCGCTCGTCTTCCTCACGGCGATGAAGGAATTGCCGGCGACGCTGCTGCTCGCGCCCATCGGCTACGAGACGCTGGCCACGCGCGTGTGGGGCGCCACCGCCGAGGGCCGCTTCGCCGAGGCCGCGCTGCCCGCGCTGGTATTGATGGCTGTCTCCGCGCTCGGTGTGGGGCTGCTTGTATCGCAGGAGGGTGACGCACCTCGGGGCTGAGACACGGCCTCGGAGTCCGAGACACTGAGAGGTGCTTCATGTGGCTTGGCCTCCCCCTTCGCAGGCGGTATCACGTCGGGCTTCATGTCCCTGCCAGAGTCTGTCCTTCCTCCGCTCGCCGCCGACGCTTTCGCCACCACGGAGAAGGCCCTCGGTGAGCTGCCCTGTGGCCCGCCGTACTCCGCGCGGCACGTCCAGTCCGTGCTCGAGGAGAAGCAGCCCACCACGTTCGACGGCGCGGTGAAGGCGCTGGGGTCCGCGGGCAGCTCCACGCTCGCGTTCGTGGCCTCCGTCTACAAGGACGCGCCGCGCACGGCCGCCACGCTGGCGGGGCCATTCATCGTCACCGAGCCCACGGGGCATGTGGGGGATTTGCACGTCCAGGGGGACCTGACGCTGGAGAAGTCGCTCGTCGTCGTGGGCGACCTCACGGTGGACGGCGTGCTGCACGATGGCGAGCACACGAAGCTGGTGGTGGTGGGGCAGGTGCGCTGCCGCGCGATGCACACCTCGGGCTGGGTGACCATCCTCGGCGGGCTGACGGTGGAGCACGCGCTGTATGGCCGCTACAACGATGACTCGGTGGAGGTGCTCGGCCCCATCACCGCGGGCCTCATCGTGAGCGACGACCACCTCATCTACGGCAAGCCGAAGACGGCGAAGCTGCGCCCGTCCCAGGGGGGCGCCTGGGGGCCGGACACCTTCGACGCCCGGGACCGGGCCCACAAGGCCGAGCTGCCCAAGGTCCTGGTGGACGGCATCACCTCCCTCGACGAGGACGGAGAGGTGAAGGTGGACGGGGAGAAGCTGGTGGCCGCTCGGCCGCCCTGGAAGTAACGGCGGAACGCGGTAGGGTGCGTGGCGCTTTCGCCATGCCCCTGCTCTCGCTCGAAGCCCTGTCCCTTCGCTACTCCGCCAGCGGCACCGCCGCGGTGGATGGCCTGTCGCTGTCGGTGGAGCCCGGTGAGGTGGTGGCCCTCCTGGGCCCCTCCGGCTGCGGCAAGACGACGACGCTGCGGCTGGTGGCGGGCTTCGAGCGCCCCGGCGCAGGCACCATCACCCTGGACGGCCGGGTGCTCGCGGGCCCCGGGACGTTCGTCGCGCCCGAGCAGCGCGGCGTGGGCATGGTGTTCCAGGACTACGCCCTGTTCCCGCACCTGTCCGTGCTGGAGAACGTGACGTTCGGCCTGTCGAGCCTGCCGCGCGCGGAGGCCGAGAAGAAGGCGCGCGCGATGCTGACGCTGCTGGGCTTGGGTGAGTTCGGCGCGCGGATGCCGCACGCGCTCTCCGGTGGACAGCAGCAGCGCGTGGCGCTCGCGAGGGCGCTGGCGCCGGGGCCCCGGGTGCTGCTGTTGGACGAGCCCTTCTCCAGCCTGGACAGCGCGCTGCGCGCCTCCACGCGGGTGGAGCTGCGGCGCGTGCTCAAGTCGCTGGGCGTCACGGTGCTGCTCGTCACGCATGACCAGGCGGAGGCCATGGCCTTCGCGGACCGGATGGCGGTCATGCGCTCGGGGCAGGTGGAGCAGGTGGGCACGCCGGAGGCCGTCTACTCGACGCCGCGCACGGCCTTCGTCGCGTACTTCCTGGGGGGCACCAACCTGTTGCCCGGGATGGGCTTCGGCGGCGCGGCGCGCACGGTGCTCGGCAACCTGCCGGTGGTGGGGCAGGCGCGCGGCAAGGTGCTCCTGTCGCTGCGCCCCGAGTCGCTGCGCCTTACGCCGGACACGGACACCGTGGCGGTGGGAGGCGCCCTGCGCGCGGAGGTGTTGTCGCGCGAGTTCCAGGGCCCCAGCGCCGAGTTCACCATCGCCTGTGGCGGCATGGAGCTGGTGGTGCGCGGCGCGCCGGAGCTGCCCCTGCGGGCCGGCGACAGGGCACGCCTGGAAGTGGTCGGCCGAGCGGGCGTCCTGGAGGACAGTCCCGATTAGCTCGGCTGTCCTCTCGAATAGGTTGGATGCCCATCATCCCTCCTATTAAGTTGGACCGGGCGATGCGAACTCCTCCACATGTCGGGTGTGGCTTGCTTCTCGCCCTGGTGGCGTCCATGGCGCTCGCCAGAAGTCCGGACGACAAGAGCGTCATCAGGACGATCGAGGTGTCGAAGCACCCGCGTGATTCGACGAACAACGTCTACGTCTCCGGGCAGGTGGCGACCGTCCTCCGTTTCGAGCAGGAAGTGGACCGGACCAGGACGACGCTCCTCGGATGGGAAGGGCGGTTCGCGCCGCTGCTCGTGGGCGGCAAGAAGGTGGTGCTCGAGCCGCTTCGCGACCTTGGCCGCGATGAAAGAGTGCCCCTTCTCGTGACGCTCACTGACGGAACCGAGATTCCGTTCCTCGTGAGACCGCCGTGGAGCAAGAAGGAGACGGGTTGGAAGGCGTTCACCGACCATCAGGTCAACGTGTTCAGGAATCATGACAGCTACGACGCGGTGGTCTCGTCCCTCTACGATTCGCTCGAGCGGGAGCGCCAGCTGAGCGAGGAGAACGAGCGATTCAAGAAGGAGGAAAACTCCGTCGACCACGCCTATGCGACCCTGCTCGCGAACGGCGAGGTGAAGAAGACGCCGTTTCGCCGTGTGAGGTTCTGGCGCTCGAAGAGCAACGAGGACATGGACACGCGCGTCGAGGTCTTCGAGGGACCGGGGAAGGCCGCGGTCGTGATTCACCTGAAGAACACCGACTACGGCGAGCCTTGGACGTTCGATGGCGCCTACCTGACCCGAGACTTCACCCACTCCACGGCCCGCCCCTTCGCGCTCCGCATGGACCGGAGCGAAATCGCTCCCGGTCAGTCGGGAAGGATTGCCGTGGTTGTGGACAAGAGCGCCTTCCTGAAAGACGGGCAGCAGCTCGCCGACCTGGCCCTTCAGATCTTCCGTGGGGACGGTCTCCTGCAGGTGGCAGTGGCGATGGAACGCACCCTGATTCGACAGTAGAAACGTCGCTCATGCCCACGACCCAAGCGCTCCTGTGGACCTCCATCGCCCTGCTCGTCGCGTCCGCTGGATGCACCACGACGGGCGGTCTGACGCTGCGTCCGGACGGCACTCCTGGCCCACAGGAGTGCTCGGAGGACGCCAGGCGGACGATGCGGGCGCTGAAGCTGCGTGTAGGCGATGCTTCCTGGGCGGACCTCGACGCGAACCAGCTGGACGCGAGGCGCATCACGCTCTACGACGGGCCGATTGAGAGCATCCTGAAGGAGCCCTTCGGCACGCTCGAATCGACGACCCGCTTGTACGGACAGGTCTGGACGAGCGGCGCGCAGGTCGTGATCCGCTATTACGAAGCCCACCCACCGGATAGCGAGAAGCTCCCCATCTGCGCGGTGGCCCGGCTCAGCCGGGACCAGATGCGGAAGCTGCCCGAATCGAAGCCAGGAATGGCCATCCTCGAGGGCTCCACGGCGGCGGCCTACGTCGTCGATGCCTTCCGGTAGCGCGCGCCGGAACTGCCCCTGCGGGCCGGCGACAGGGCACGCCTGGAAGTGGTCGGCCGAGCGGGCGTCCTGGAGGACAGTCCCGATTAGCTCGGCTGTCCTCCGAGCGTGCGGACGGCATACGCTGGAGGTGTCCCCCGGGTGCAATCACCCGGGCTCTCCGTGCGTAGAGGTGGGTATGAACATCGCAGGTCTTCGTGGCATGGGCACCCGCTTCTTCCGGTACGTGAGAGACCCTCGCGTGTCGCTCTGGCGCAAGCTGGCCGGAGTGCTGGCGGTGGTCTACTTCGTGTCGCCCGTGGACGCGGTGCCGGACGTCATCCCCGTGCTGGGCTGGATGGACGACCTGGGCGTGCTGTCCGCGGCGGCGCTCTTCATGATGCGCGAGGTGCAGCGCTACCGACCCGAGCAGCCCTGGGACGGTGTGCCTCGCGACCAGGAGGGACACGAGCGCGTGCCGCCTACCGTCCGCAAGCACGTCTGAGCGGGAAAGTTCCGCCGGGAATCCCCGGCTCGGACCCTGTTCCAGGAAGGTGACGCCGCGCGTCCGCGAGTTCCCGTGGTGCGCGCGGAAGGGACGCGGAATCATGGGCGTGCATGGACACGTCCCAGGGAAGCAAGGTGGTCCTCGTCACGGGAGCCTCCTCGGGTATCGGCGAGGCGTGCGCGGAGCTGCTCTCGGTGCGCAAGCACGTCGTCTACGGCACCAGCCGTCGTCCTCCGCGGACGCAGTCGGTGGGCTACCGGATGCTGGCAATGGACGTCACCCAGGAGGACTCGGTGCGCCGCGCGGTGGCGGAACTCCTCGAGCGCGAGGGCCGCCTCGACGTGGTGGTGAACAACGCCGGCCACGCGCTGGCCGGAGCCCTGGAGGACACCTCCGTGGAGGAGGCGTGGCGCCAGCTCGACACCAACGTGCTGGGCGTGCTGCGCGTGTGCAAGGCGGTGCTGCCGCACATGCGTGAGCGGCGCTCGGGCCTCATCCTCAACATCGGCTCGCTGGGCGGCGTGGTGGGCTTGCCGTTCCAGGGGCTCTACAGCGCCAGCAAGTTCGCGCTGGAGGGGCTGACGGAGAGCCTGCGCCAGGAGGTGGAGGCGTTCGGCATCCAGGCCTCGCTGGTGGAGCCCGGCGACGTGCGCACGCGGCTGACGGACAACCGCGTCCGCGCCGAGGGCTCGCGTGACGGGTCCGCGTACCGCGAGCCCTTCGAGAAGGTGCTGGCCATCATCGAGAAGGAGGAGCGCGAGGGCGTGCCCGCGGAAGCGGTGGCGCGCAAGGTGCTCGAGGTGATGGAGGCCAGGGAGCCCGATGTGAGGTACTCGGTGGGGAAGCTCTCCCAGCGCGCCGCGGTGGTGGCGAAGACGCTGCTGCCCGCGAGGACCTTCGAGGGCCTCCTGATGTCCATGTTCGGCCTGAAGCGCCGCTGAGCACTGCCACGCCTGATGTCAAGGAGGGAGCCTCAAAAGACAAGCATCCCGGCGCTCGTGGTGCAGTGGTATGGCTTTTGCCATTGAGTGGTGGAAGGCTCCCGCTCCCCACGAGCCCAGGAGGCTTCCATGCGACTGTCCGGCCTGTGCGCCAGTGTCGTCCTGGCGATGGTGTTCCCCGTCCTGGCCCGTGAGCGATTGCCGACGGTGGATGTCTCCACCACGGCACCTGCATCCTCGTCCTCGCACCTCGCTCGCCCAGGCGCTCCGGGTCTCTTCGTTGCCCATGAACAGACACGCCTCGGCGTGCCCACCTTCGTCCGGAGGGAGACGTCCGATGCGCCGGCGCGCGCGGCGTCATCACGCGCCGCGGAGGCGGTGGGCCGGGAGCTGTTGTCCCGATACGCCTCGCTCTATCGCCTGGAGCGCGTGGACGCGGAGCACGTGCCGCTGCGCTCCGTGCGACGACTGCGCGAGGGCGGCGGCATCATCCACTTCGGGCAGCAGGTGGGCGGCGTCGAGGTGTTCCGCCAGTCGCTGAAGGTGCTGTTGGACTCGCGAGGAGAGTGGGTGGCGATGTCGGGGCACCTGAGCCCCGTGGCCACGCAGGCCCGCTTCGCGAAGGGGCTGCCCTTCGCGCTGGGGCCCGAGGACGCGATTGCGCGAGCCTGGCAGGACCTGGAGGGCCACGCGCTGCCGCCGTCGAGCCTCGAGGACACAGGGAAGGTCCAGGGGACCTACCGCCACTTCGAGCTGTCCCAGGGCCCGCGAGGCGTGCGTCTGTCCTCTCCCGCGCGCGTCAAACCCATCTACTTTCCGCTGCCGGAGCTGTTGGTGCCGGCGTACTACGTGGAGCTGGGCACCGAGCCGCTGGAGGGTGAGCCGAGCGGCCTGTATGCCTATGCGATTGCCGCGGACGATGGACGGCTGTTGTACCGGCATTCGCTGGTCGCGGACTCGGGGGCCTTCACCTATCAAGTGTGGGCGGACGCCCAGGCGCCGTTCCTGCCGTGGGACGGACCGCAAGGGCAGGTCGGGATGCCCCATCCCACGGGCCTGCCGGATGGCTTCCAGGCGCCCTTCCTCGCGCCGGGCCAGGTGACGCTGCGCAACGCGCCCTTCAGTCGGAACGACCCGTGGCTTCCTCCCGAGGCGACGCACACGCGAGGCAACAACGCGGAGGCGTACGCGGACCTGGCGGAGCCGGACGGCTACGGTGAGGGAGACCTGTTCGCGAGCATCACGGGCACGGCCACCTTCGAGCACGGGTACGACCATCGCTACGCGCCGGGCTTCACGGACACGCAGCGGATGGCGGGTGTCACCCACCTCTTCTACGTCGTGAACTTCCTGCACGACTGGTTCTACGACTCGGGCTTCGACGAGGCGGCGGGGAACGCGCAGGACACGAACTTCGCGAGAGGAGGCCTGGACGGCGACTCCATGAAGGCGGAGACGCAGGACTTCCAGGGGCGGAGCAACGCCAACATGGAGACGCCGGCGGATGGCGCACGTCCCCGGATGCAGATGTTCGTCTTCGACTCCAGGGCGGAGAACGCACTCACGCTCACGACAGCGTCGGGGGTGCAGGGGCCCTTCCAGATGACGCTGGCGGACTATGGCTCGCAGCGCTTCGACCTCTCGGCGCGGGCGGTGTGGGGCGTCGATGGTGTGGTGGCGGGCGAGCAGGGCACGCCGACGGATGGCTGCGAGCCCCTCACGAATGGCGCCGAGGTGGTGGGCAAGGTGGTCCTGCTGCACGAGGTGAGCGGCTGCGCGCCGACGCTTCAGGCGCGTCATGCCCAGCAGGCCGGCGCGCTCGCCGTGTATCTGGTGGGCAATCGTCCCCGCGGTCGCCACTGGCCGCTGGAGGGCCGTGCGCCCGACGTGCACCTCCCCGTCGTGACGGGCTTCGGGAGCACGAGCCGCGCCATCCGTGAAGCCGTGGCCCAGGGTGAGACGACCTTGCGGCTGGTGCGCGGAGGGCCCGCGAGGGATGCGGCGCTCGACTCGACCCTCGTGACGCACGAGTGGATGCACTACATGAGCAACCGGCTCATCGGAGACGGCAACGGGCTGACGAACAACCAGGGCTTCAGCCTGGGAGAGGGGTGGTCCGACTTCGGCGCGCTGCTGCTGACGACGCGCGAGGAGGACGCGCTGCTCGCGGCGAACGCGGGCTTCGGTGGCACCTATACGGTGGCCGGATTCCTCGAGAGCGGCGGGACGAACCAGGGCTACTACTGGGGCCTCCGGCGCTATCCCTACTCGACGAACCTGGCGAAGAACCCGCTGACCTTCCGCTTCATCGAGGCGGGCGTTCCCCTGCCGGAAGGCATCCCCGTCAATCCGTCCGGTCCATCGAGGGAGGCCAACCCGGAGTCCCACAACTCGGGCGAGGTCTGGGCCGTGATGCTGTGGGAGTGCTACGTGGCGCTCCTGAGGGATTCGCCGCGGCTGACCTTCGACCAGGCCCAATCCCGCATGAAGGACTATCTGGTCGCGTCGCTCGCGATGACGCCCGTGATGCCGACCTTCCTGGAGGCCCGCGACGCATTGCTGGCGGTGGCGCACGCGCGGGATGCGCGGGACGCGGAGCTCTTCGCGCAGGCATTCGCTCGAAGGGGCGCGGGCCTGCGCGCCGTGGCGCCGCACCGGGAATCACTCGACCATCTCGGCGTGGTGGAGAGCCACGTCTCCGGCAAGGACCTGTCCCTGCTTCGCACGGAGGCGACGAACTGGGTTCGCGACTGCGACGGCGACGGAGTGCTGGACGCGGGAGACGAGCTCCTGGTGCGGCTCACGTTCCGCAACGTGGGCACGGCGAGGCTGGAGCGCTCCCACCTGCGTGTCTCGAGTCGGCCCGGAGGGCTCGGCTTCCCGGGTGGAGCCGAGTGGGCCCTGCCGCCCACGGACCCGTTCGAGACGGTGAGCGTGGAGGTCCCCGTGACGGTGCTGGAGGGCACCACACCGCGGCGCCTCGTGCTGGGGCTGACGTACTGGGACGAGCACCAGACCTTGCCGCAGGCACAGGACGTCGAGCTTCCGCTCTGGGTGAGCCGGGACGAGCAGCTCGCGGCGAGCACGACGGAGACGGTGGAGGCGCGGCACCGTCCCTGGCGTTTCGACAGCGAATCGCTCGCCTCGCGGCCCTGGGAGCGGCTGGCCTCCGACGGGGCCGAGGGTCATTACTTCCATGGCCCCAACCTGGGCGTGGTGGGGCTGCGGTCGCTGGTGTCACCGCCGCTGCATGTGTCCACGGAGCATCCGCTGCGCTTCAGCTTCCGGCATCGCCACGACATCGAGACCCATTGGTACGAGGGCGAGCCTCCGGACTACAAGGATGGCGCGGTGCTGGAGCTCAGCACGGACGACGGCCTCACGTGGACGGACATCGGCGAGTTCGCGACGCCCACGTACAACGCCTTCATCGAGGACCCGTACGGGAACGAGAACCCGCTCTCGAGGCGACCTGTCTACAGCGACAGGAACGCGGCGTACCCGGAGTTCGAGCCGGTGAGCGTGGACCTGGGCATGGCCTACGCGGGCCAGACGGTGCGCGTGCGCTTCGCCTATGGCACCGACTACATCGATGGCTACTCCGTCACGCTCCACGGCTGGGACATCGACGACGTCCAGTTCGAGGGACTGGTGAACACGCCCTTCACGGCGGTGGTGGACGACGCGGGCGCGTGCCTCAACCAGCCACCCACGGTGAGCCCGGTGCCGGCGCAGGAGGTGAACGAGGAGCGCCGCGTGACGGTGACGGCGGTGGGCACGGACCCGGACGGGGACGCGCTGACGTACATGTGGACGCAGACGTCGGGCCCGCCGGTGGCGCTGGAGGGAGCGACGACGGCGACGGTGCGCTTCGAGGCGCCACGCGTGAAACAGCCCACGCAGGTGGTGCTGCGCGTGGTGGCGAGCGACGGGGCGCTATCGAGCACACCCGTCGACGCGACGATACACATCCGCGACTCGAAGCCGGACGGCTGTGACGACTGCGCGTCGGGAGGCCCGGGCGCGGGCGTGGCGTGGCTGCTCACGGCGCTGGGGCTCGCGGCGCAGCAGCGACGTCGTCAGAACTGACCACCCAGGGCGAGGCCCGCGCCGTTGCGACCCATCAGCGTGGGCGTCACCGCCACCGGAGGCAGCCTGCGGGCATCGAAGTTGCGCGTCAGGTAGGCCGTCAGCGCCAGGCCGCCCATGACGCCGATGCCCGTGCCGATGAGGATGGGGTCCTCGTCGTTGTTGCCCGTGAGCAGCAACATGGAGCTCGCGCCCATCAACCCGCCGATGATGCCGCCCGCGTCGATGATGAGCATGCGGCCCCGGCTCACCGGCAGGTTCCGCGACAGCAGCGAGAAGGCGATGATGCCCGCGGACGCCGACGCCATCTGCGCGCCGAACAGCGTCTCCGTGCTCTCTCCGTCGACGGTCCCCAGGAACAGCGTCGTCAGCACGCCGGCCCACAGGCCACCCGAGTTCGCCATCGACACCTGCCCCGCGGTGGGCTTCAGGGTGGTGGCGAGCACGATGCCGATGCCGGTGAAGGCCGCGCCGCCCAGCGCCACCGAGCCGAACGCCTCGTCCTCCTCCAGGTCGAGCGCGATGAGCGAGGCGACACCGAAATAGAGCCCCCACATCGTGCCGGAGTTGATGACCGAGGCCTGCCCCGGGGTGACTCCGTCCTGGACCAGCAGCAGCGTGCTGAGCGTGCCCAGGCCCGCGCCGAGCAGCGCGGAGGCCGGATAGGCCCGGTCCGCGCACTCCGCGATGGCACACAGCAGCAGCCCCTGGACCGCGCCGTGCATCGTCTGAATCACCGTGAGCGAGGCCGCCGCGCCTCGTGTCGGGCGCTCCGTGTTCTCGAACACCGCGGCCTGCGCCAGCTTCGCGCCGGGCTTGAGCCGCGCGCGGGCCAGCCGCTCCAGCTCGGGCGCATGCGAGTGCTGCGGACACAACTCCAGGACCTGGCGGAAGCGCTCCGCGGCCTCTTCGTCGTCGCCCTTGCTGAGCGCGTCGAAGCCTTCCTTGTAGAGCGTCTCCGACTCGGGAGGACACGCCTCCGGCGTGGCCATCAGCGGCGGCGCCGTGAGCGTGTCCGACGAGCGGACAGGGGCTTCGTCGTGGGAGGGTGAGACCTGGGCAGCACCGAGAGCGACGAGCAGGAAGGTGGCGAGCGTCATGTGCACCCACCACTTTACGCGACGACCCCGGCCCGTCCACGAGGGGAGGGGCCGAGGTCGCCGATGACTTGCAGCGTCGAGCCAGACGACCCGGGGTCAGCGCGTGGCGAGCGTGTCCACGTGCTGACGCAGCTCGACGTCATTTCCCAGTCGGGCGGCGAGTCCGGACAGGGGCTTCGCGGCCTGCTCGATGCGGCCGCGGGTGCGGGGCCCCGCCGCCACGAGCCAGGCCACGCCCAGCGCCAGCTCGGCCACCTCGGGCGCGCCGGTGAGCTGGCTGGCGAGGTTGAGCAGCGCCTCCACCGCCTTCTTCACCTGGGCGCCGTGCAGCGCGTGGCCGCTGGTGATGCCCTCGCGCAGGAGCTCCAGCAGGGCGAGCGCCGTGCCGCGGGCCTGCCGCACGGGCTCGGCACCCGTGCCGGTGCCATCCCAGAGGCCGTTGGCCAGCTGGCGGCCCAGCAGCGCCTCCGCGCCCCCGGCCTCGGGCTCCTGGGCGATGGGGGCGATGTCGCGCGACTCGCGCATCACCTCGTCCTCCGCCAGCGCGTCGTCGTAGGACTCCATGGGCGCCACCTCCGCGCGCTCCACCTCCTTGCGGGCCTTCTTCTTCATCCCGCCGCCGAAGATGCCGCCGAGCAGTCCGCCCGCGCTCTTCGCCAGCTCGCCGACGGCGCTGCCGCTGGGCATCATGGGAGACGGAGACGGAGGCGCCATGGGCGCCGCGGCGGCGGGCGCGGGGATGCGCATGGGCGGGGGCGGCGGCGGAATCTGCGCCGAGCCTCCACGGCTGCGCGCCCCGGGGCGCTGCACGACGTTGCCACCGCCCTCGGCGGCCTCCTCCTGCTTGTCCTTGCCGAACATGGCCCAGCCCGCGGGCGCGTTCACCGGGACGACGCGCGTCTCCGGCTGACCCAAGGCGCGGCGGTCGCCCGTGCGCTCCTCGACGACGACGAAGGACGTGTAGCGCGTGACGATTTGATGGGCGACGGCAAGCTCCACGATTCGCTTCTTCATCGACTCGGCGCGCCGGCCGATGAGGCCCGTGGACTCCCAGCCCTTGATGCGCTCGGCGGCCCACAGCTTCTCCACCGCGGGGCGGTCCGACTCGGCGGGGAAGCTCACGCTCACGGTGAGCGCGAAGGGCTCCTTGCCCGAGCGTCC
Organism: Myxococcus sp. AB025B; assembly: GCF_006518215.1. Taxonomy (NCBI): domain Bacteria; kingdom Pseudomonadati; phylum Myxococcota; class Myxococcia; order Myxococcales; family Myxococcaceae; genus Myxococcus; species Myxococcus sp. AB025B. The sequence continues at coordinate 2,136 of NZ_SRLW01000104.1, read as the reverse complement.
ACGCAAGGTCAGCTTGCCCGAGCCCGGCGTGGTGTAGCGGCCGAGCAGCGTCCAGGGCACGCCGTCCACCATTGTCGGCAGCTCCGCGGGCGCCAGCTCCGTGCCCTCCACGCCCTCGAACGTCGCCTGCAACTCGGTGACGCGGGGCGCGAGCGCGCGGGCGAACTGGGCCACGACCTTGTCGTCGATGCGCTCGCCGGGGTGGATGAACTCCACGTCGCCGCCCGTCTGGCGGGCCAGGTCGCGCAGCAGCGCGTCGCTCACGTTGGTGCCGATGCCGAACGAGTACACGCGCGCCGTCTTGCGCTCGGCGAGCACGGCGCGGAGGATTTCGTCCTCGTTGCCCACCTGGCCGTCGGTGAGCAGCACGAGCACGCCATCCGGCGCGGTGCGCGCGGCGGCCTGCATGGGCCCGAGCAGCTCGGTGCCACCGTCGGCGCGCAGCGCGGCCACCCACCGGTCCGCGTCCTCCAGCATGCGCTGGGTGAAGGGCACGGGCTGCGGCTGGAAGGAGCGGAAGCTGCTCTCGAAGGCGATGACGTTGAAGCGGTCGCCCTCGCGCAGGTGGCGCAGGCACAGCCGCAGCGCGGCCTGGGCCTGGGGCAGGCTGTCGCCGTCCATGGAGCCGGAGACGTCCACCAGGAAGATGACCTCCTGCTTGGGCGGCGTGGACGCCATCGCGAGCAGGTCGGGCACCACGGTGAGCGCGAAGGTGCCGGGGTTGTCACCCTTGCGGTGGGTGACGAGCGGCACGAAGACGGCGCTGGTGTCGGGGCTGCGCAGGGTGAGGACCAGGTCGCGGTCCAGGGCCACCTCGCCGCGCGCGAAGCTCACGCGGCCCCGGGTGCTGCTCTCGCGGGTGAAGGTGATGGCGTGCGAGGGGCTCTCGACCACCACTTCGCGGCCCAGGTCGACGAGCAGGTCCAGGCGCAGGCCGTACTGCACCTGGCCGATGGGAGGGCTGATGCGGTCCGCGTCGGGGACGCGGGCGGTGGGCTCGGCGGCGCCGTGGCCGGTGCGGTCGCCGGAAGGCGCGCCGGGGATGTAGCGCGGGGCGACGAGCGTGGGCAGCATCCAGCGCACGCTGCCCTCCTCGGCGGTGACGGCCTGGAGGAACTCCACCTCGATGACGGTCTCCTCGCCGGGCAGCAGGTTGCCCACCTGCGCGGTGAAGACGTTGGAGCGCTCCTCGTCGAGCAGCGCCGCGCCGTGGCCGGCGGTGACGGCGTCGTCGTAGGTGCGGAAGGCCTCTTCGCGCTCCTTGACGACGCCGTCGATGCGGCGGCCCGCGCACGTCATGGAGAAGGCGGACAGGGTGCCATCGGAAGGAAGGGGGAAGGTGTAGACGGCCTCGACGGGGCGCTTCTCGTCGTTGAGGTAGCGCTGGCGCACGCGCACGCGCGCATGACCGCCGAGCAACTCACCGGTGACTTCGACGCCCTGCAGCGGCACCTGCTTGCCTTCGCGCGTGAACAGCCCAGCTTGCTCCTTCGTCATGGCTTCTCCTTGTCCTGGAACTCTTCGATGAGGGCGCGCACCCGCTCGGCGAGCGCGCGAGTCTTGGCTTCCGCTGAATCCGAAACGTGCAGCTCCAGCCCGGGGGCCAGCTCCCACCGCTGGTAATTCGACGCCCCGTTGGGACGCCGGACGGGCGGCGCCGGTGCCACGTTTTGTGGCGCAGGCGGGGTCGCCGGCCCGTACGTGGGGGTGGGGTCCGACTCGGCGAGCTTTCGCAGCTCGTCGGGCGTCAGCCGGAGCAGCTCCGCCTGGATGGCGTCCAGGGGGAGGAACCGTGCCTGGAGGACCCGGATGGCCTTGAGCCGGATGAGGTGCTCCTCGCCATACACGGTGTCCGGTCCCTTGAAGGGAGGCGCGGGGAGCAGTCCCCGCTGGACGTAGTAGCGCACCGTGCGTGGCGAGACGCCCGCCTCCTCGGCCAGCTCCGCCAGCTTCCACTCGCTCTGTGTCTTCCGCGTGTTCACGACACGAACAGTAGGACTCGACATGTCTAGTGTCAAGTCGACAGTGTCAAATTGTTGCGAGGGGAGTGTCGAGATGTAGGGTGGGTTGGTGTCGGAATGGACAGTGCTGGTGTCGAGATAGGGCGGATGGGTTGCGTGGGGTGGGGAGGGGTGG
>NZ_SRLW01000103.1:0-30263 GCF_006518215.1 Myxococcus sp. AB025B | reverse complement strand
GCCCCGGTCTCCACGAACCAGGGGGATGGGCAGGTGCAGCCGGGGGACAAGCGGACGGTGACCACGGGGGATGACACGCTGAACCTCCGCCCCGACGCGGGGACGTCCCAGAAGCCCACGGGCAGCTTCCCCTCGGGCGCGCGGCTGGAGGTGGCCACGCCGCCGGATGGGGGGCCGTCGGAGAAGAACGGCTTCATCTATGTGCGCGGGCCCGGCGGGGAGACGGGCTGGGTGAGCGCGGAGTACACGCGGGAGCTGACGGCGGAGGAGGCCGCGCAGCCCGCCGCCACGGGTGGCATCACCACGCCGGCCGCCGAAGCGTACCAGAGCGTCTTCGTCAACCAGTTCGCCGCGGAGAAGGAGGTGGGCGGCGACGCCAGCAACGCCAACTGCGGACCTTCCTCCACGCTGACGGCGCTGCTCAACGAGGGGCTGGAGATTCCGGCCATCCCGGGCATCGAGCACAACGGCACCACGGGCGCGGACGTGCAGGCGGTGCGCTACTGGGGCAACCAGGCGGACGACACGGACAGCGACGGCGTCTACACGAAGGAGGACGGCACGCTGGCGTACTCGCTGGATGGGACGGGCAACGAGAACTCCACGTTCACCGGCTTCAAGGACGTGGAGAACGCGGTGGCCGCGGCGGGTGGGACGACGTCGAGCGTGGCCGCGAACTCGACGGCCATCATGACGGCCATCGACAACAACAGCACGGTGGTCATCTCCGGCACCTTCGTGGAGAAGAAGCCGGCCCCGGAGGGGACGCCCGAGGCGCTGGTGAGCCCCGAGGGATACCTCTACGTCGACAGCGATGGGGACGGCGCGCCGGACCTGCGGAATGGCGTGCCCGACGAGTGGCACCAGAAGGCGGATACGTGGAAGGGCCAGCACGGCTCCACCATGCACCTGGTCGCCGTGGTGGGCAGGACCCCCGAAGGCAACTTCATCGTCTGCGACCCCGCGCACACGAAGCCGACGGCGGCTCCCATCGAGCTGTCTCCCGCGGAGCTGGATGCCTTCATGCGCGGCAACCCGGGCGCCATCGCCGTCAACGGAGCGAGCACGCCGGAGACGGAGACCAGGGGCGGGTAGTCCCCGTGTGAGCACGGCCGCTTCTCCGGTTCGCAGGGGGAGCGGTCAGCGCGAGCGCCGCGAGGAACCAGGCGCGCGCGGTGCCCCGCTGGCTCGACAGGGGCTCGCTGCCACGGCGCCAGGTGGCGCGCGTTCCATCTCCGGCTCGTCGAGGGCGGCGTCAGCGCAGGCGCCAGCGGTGGCGCAACGCCGACCTGGGCACGAACAGCAGCACGAAGACGATGAGCAGCCACGCGCCCACCACGCGGGTGTTGCCCGTCCCGAAGCGCATCAGTCCCGCGCACACGCCGACGCAGCCCGCCACCGCGAGGCACCGCGTGAGCGTGTTGGGCAGCAGCGCCAGCAGCCCCGTGCCCACGGTGGAGTGCCGCGCGAAGATGCGCCAGCCCCGGTAGGACTGCTCCTCGGCGCGCAGCTTCTCCAGGAGATACGCGTAGCGCTCCGAGTCCGCGCGGCGCTCCTGCTCCAGTCGCTCGAGCGCGCCCTGGCGCTCCTCGCCCTGCTCACGGGCGCGCGCCTCTCGCCGCTCCAACGCGAGCCTGGCCCGGTGCTCCAGTTGCTGCGGCGTCCCCAGGTCCGCGCCGCACTGCTGACAGTGCTTCGAGTAGCGCCCGTTGTCGGAAGCGCACACGACGCAGCGCGGGAAGTCCCAGGCCTCCTCCAGGCTCGCGGCGCGCGGCTCCAGCACCACGGGCGTCTCCGCCTTGAAGCGCTCCAGGTGGGCCTCGGGGACGTCCCCCTGGGGCATCGCGCCGCGCTCGGCGATGTCCTCGAAGCGGCGGCCACCGTCCTGCAATTGGGAGGGTTGCTCGCGCTTCGAGCGCTCACTCCGGTCCTTCTCCAGGTGCAGGAAGCGCGACAGCTTGGGACTCATGGTGCCCTCTCGACCAGCGCGCCCGAGGACGAGGCCGGACGCGTGCGCCCCTTGGCCCAGTCGCGCAGGCGGCGAATCTCGTCCCGCATCGTCACCGACAGCGGGAAGGTGTCCCGCAGGGTGCGCACCAGGTGCTGCTGCGTCAGCTCGGAGTTCTCCGCGAAGGCTTCGTACAGACCGGCCACCACCACCTGCTCGATTTCGGCGCCGCTGAAGCCCTGGGTGAGCGTGGCCAGCTCCGCCACGTCGAAGTCCGAGGGCTCGCGCTTCCGGCGTCGCAGGTGGATGCGGAAGATGTCCTCCCGCTCGGCCTGCTCGGGCAGGTCGATGAAGAAGATCTCGTCGAAGCGGCCCTTGCGCAGCACCTCCGGGGGCAGGCCCTCGATGCGGTTGGCGGTGGCGACGACGAACACGGGCGCCGTCTTCTCCTGGAGCCACGTGAGCAGCGTGCCGAAGACGCGCGCGGACACGCCGCTGTCCGCGGTGCTCGAGGAGGCCACGCCCGACAGCCCCTTCTCGATTTCGTCCACCCACAGCACCACGGGCGCCACGCCCTCGGCCACGCGGATGGCCTTGCGCAGGTTCTCCTCGGACGAGCCGATGAGCCCGCTGAAGATGCGGCCCATGTCCAGGCGCAGGAGCGGCAGGTTCCAGTGCGCGCTGATGGCCTTCGCGGTGAGGCTCTTGCCGCAGCCCTGGACGCCGAGCAGCAGCAGCCCCCGAGGCTCGGGGAGGCCGAACTGTCGGGCCCGCTCGCCAAAGGCCGCGGTGCGCTGGCTCAGCCAGGCCTTGAGGTACTCCAGCCCGCCCACGTTCCCCAGGGACTCCTCGGGGGGGTAGTACTCGAGCAGCCCGCTCTTGCGAATCACCTGACGCTTCTCGTCCTGGATGCGCTTGATGTCCTCGGGGCTCAGCTTGCCGTCATGGGCGATGGCCTTGGCGAAGGCGTTCTCCGCCTCCGACATCGTCAGCCCGAGCGCGGCCTTGATGAGCTGGTCGGCGTGCTCGCGCGACAGCTCGATGGTGGCCTTGTTCGTGCGGCGCACCACCGCGACGATTTCCCGCAGGAGCTTGAGCAAGTCGTTGTACCCGGGCATGGGCACGTCGATGACGGAGACCTCCTTCTCCAGCTCCACGGGGATGAGCAGCGTGGGCGACAGGAGGATGACGGTGGTGAAGGTGCTCTTGAGGAAGTGCGCCAGCTCCCGCAGGGCGCGCACCACGCCCTTCTCCTCCAGGTAGGGATGGAAGTCCTTGAGGACCACCAGCGCGGGCTCGCCCAGCTTCTCGATGGCGGCCAGCGCGTCCAGGGGGTTGCGCGTGTCGTCGGGCAGGGGCGCGGCGCGCGTGGTGCCGGAGGCGCGCAGGCCCTTGGTGATGGACCACTGGAACAGCGCCTTGCCGTGCGCGCGCGCCAGCTCCGCGAGGATGGCGTCCACGCGGTGCTCCTCCCACGACACCAGGTAGAGCAGCGGGTAGCGGGCCCGCACGAGGATGTCGAGCTCCTCGAGCCACGGCTCGGCGGGACGGTGGGCGTTGGCGCTGCCAGGGGCGGGGGACGACATTCCCCTGCTACTCTAGTGGGCCCCCTCGCCAGACGAAAACGAGGGGCGCTGCAATGGCTTGCGCCCGACAGGGGAGCGAGCGCGAGGGTGGGGTCACCCGTGTTTGGAGGTGTGCGTCATGGGGACTCGACGGCCCTCTGCGTCGGAGCGGAGGGCGGCCGCGAGGACCTCCTGGACGAGGGCGCCGTCATCGAGGGTGGCGAGCCCGTCGCGAGGCGCGTGACCTCGCAGGCCGAGGAACCGGCGCGCGGTCTCCACGTGGGCCTGGGCCCAGGGTTCGAGCTGTCCGGGGTGGGGCTCGGCGCCGGGGGCGATGTCGCTCCAGCCGCCGTGCTCGAAGCCGCGGATGGGGGAGATGCACCAGCCCTCACGTGAGGGAACATAGCCCGCGGAGAAGCCGACCTCCCAGTCCTGGCCCAGCAGGCTCCAGCCCCCGTGGATTCCGGGCTCCGCGCAGGCGGCGTGGGTGAGGACGAGGACCGCGCCGTTGGAGAGCCCGACGTGCAGCGCGGCGGTGTGGATGGGGCGCCCGGAGAGCGTGGCCTGAACCCACAGCGGCGTCGCGTCCGTCAGCCACAGCGCGGCGTCGAGCACGTGGGACAGGCCGCCCCAGTCTCCCGAGGCGTCCTCGACGTTGGATTCATGGCGCGAGACGAAGCCGGTGCGCAGTGTGACGACGAGGTGCTGCGCCTTGCGTCCCGAGAGCCAGGACTTCAGTGCGCGGAGGGGTGGCAGCATGCGATAGGGGAAGTTGACGGCGCTGGGGCTCGACAGGGCACGGGCGCGGAGGACGACGCGCCGCGCGTCCTCGACGGTGCGCGTGAGGGGCTTCTCGCATAGCACCGAGCGCCCGGCTTCGAGGGCCGTGAGCAGGTGCGACGCGTGCAGGGCATCGGGGCTCGCGACCACGACAGCGTCCACGGCGGCACACAGCTCATGGACCTCCGTGGTGGCGAGGGGAATTCCCTCACGCTCGGCCACCGCGCGCGTGGACTCCGGGGAGCGGCCGCACAGCGCCACCACCTGCGCGCCCGCCGCGCGGAACGCGCCCACGTGCATGAGTCCCCACCGGGTGCCGATGATGCCGATGCGCGTCGACATGCGGCGCCACCCGACAGCGCTGGCGCGGGAGCGACCCGGCGACGCCCGTTCCATCTCCGTGCCATGCTGCGCCGGCGCCCGTCCTCCCCGAGTCCGGACATGACCGAGCAAAGGCCCGCCATGCAGCCCGCAGTCCCGCTCGACGCTCCCGCCGTCGACAGCGTCGCGCCGTTCTATCCGCCCGTGCGAGGGACCCGTGAGGAGGCGCGCACCCCGCTGCTGCTCGCGGCCGTGCTCGCGCCCATCCTCGTCGCCACGTTCTTCCTCAGTCCCGCCGGCAAGCTCAACTGGTTGCTGGAGGTGGGCCCCGGTCTCGCCGGTATGATTGCGCTGGCCGCCACGTTCCGCCGCTTCCCGATGTCGCGCTGGGTCTACGTCTGCGTCTTCCTGCACATCCTCGTGCTGACCTACGGCGGCTACTACACCTACGCGCTCACGCCCCTGGGCAACTGGGTGCGCGACGCGCTGGAGCTGTCCCGCAATCCCTACGACCGGCTGGGGCACTTCGTGCAGGGCTTCTTCCCCGCGTTCATCATCCGCGAGGTCCTGCTGCGCTCCACGCCGCTGCGTCGGGGCGGGTGGCTCAACTTCCTCACCGGCTCGGTGGCGCTGGCCATCAGCGCCTTCTACGAGCTGCTCGAGTGGTGGGCCGCGCTCGCGCTGGACCCGGCCGGCGGTGACGCGTTCCTCGGCACCCAGGGCGACATCTGGGATGCGCAGTGGGACATGTTCCTCGCCCTCTGCGGCGCCGTGCTGGCCATGCTCCTCTTCGGCCGCGCCCACCTGAGGAGCGTGGAGCGCCTGGTGACCCGCGCCCGCGTCACATCCACTTGAGCGAGTAGCGCTGCATCCCCATGCGAGGCGTCGTCTTCGCCTCGGTGACAATCTTCCCGAAGCCCATCAGGAAGCCCCGGAACGTCCCCAACAGCAGCGGGGCCGGCAGCCGCGAGCCGCTCTCCAGCTCCGCCGCCAGCGGCATGAAGGCCACCGTGCGCGCGCTGTCCGTCGAGGGCAGCCCCTTCACCAGCGAGCGCAGCACCAGGTCGAAGTCGCCGAACACCTTCTCCACCGAGTCGAAGCCCTTGGCCCGCGCCAGGGGCAATGTGCGCATCCCCGAGCGCTGGGCGATGGCCTCCACCGCCCGGTCTCCCAGCGACTTGTGCAGCTCGCGCATGAGGTGCACGTAGTCCTCCCACGCGTACCACGTGTCGTCGCGCATGCCGTTGATGGTGCGCTGGTGCGTGGGAAAACGCGACGCCGCCGCCGTCATCGAGCCGAGGATGGCCTTGAACCAGGCGCCCTGGATTTCGCCGGACATGGAGTGCTCCCCCTGACGTGGACACACTCCACCTTCATGCCGCGCCCGGAGCCAGTCTGGGGCCTGCGCCTGCGTGCACGGCTCGACGCTCGCCGCGCGCTTCCGTCACCCGGTGGATGCTCCGCGCGTGCGCCGGATGACAGCCGCCCTCACGCCGGCAGCCGCACCTGCACCCGCGTGTGACCCGGCGCGGAGAGCACGCGCACGTCCCCGCCATGCCGCTCGATGATGCGTCGGCTGATGTCCAGCCCCAGCCCCGCCGCGTTCGGCTTCGTGCTGAAGAAGGGCTCGAAGATGCGCGGCATCAAGTCCTTCGGGATGCCGGGCCCGTCGTCCGCCACCTCCACCACCAGCCCCCGCGCCTCCGTCCACGTGCGCAGCCGCAGCGTGCCGCCCCGCTCACCCAGCGCCTCCAGCGCGTTGAGCACCAGCTGCGTCCACACCTCGTCGAGCGCGTGGGCCTCCGCCTGGAGCTTCGGCGCGTCCGAGGCGAACTGACGCTCGATGCGGACGTGGTCCCCCTCCAGCCGGTGACGCAGCGCCGACAGCGCGTTCTCCAGGCCGTCGTGGACGTCCACCTCGGAGGTCTGCGCCCGGTCCATGAAGCTGTAGGCCTTCACGCCCTCCACCAGCGCGTGCACCCGCGCACTGCCTCGCTCCACCTCCGCCAGCAGCACGTCACCGCTCACCGCGGCCACCAACCAGGACAGCGTGTCGCGCAGCAGCGCCTCACCCACGCGGCGCGCCACCGAGTCCAGCCAGGCCACGTCCAGCCCGGAGGCCACCAGCGCGGGCGCCACGTCCCACGCGTCCGTCATCCCGCGCAGCTCCAGCCACGAGCCGATCTCCTCCTCGCGCTGCGTGCGCGCGAGCGGCTCCAGCGCCGGCGTGGCCCGCGCGCGGTCGGCGGCCTCGCGGGGCAGGGCCAACAGCGCCCCGCGCTGCGCGGAGGACAGTCCGTGCTGCCCGAGCGCCATCGCCCGCGCGGACACCAGCCGCAGCGTGTCCCGAAGCCGCGACGCGCTCCGGTTCGCCGACGCCGCGGGGTTGCCCAGCTCCGGTGCGAGCCCCGCCACCATCTGCCCCGGCTTCAGCGCCAGCGGCTGCTGCGTGGACACCACCTCCTGCGGCTGGGTGCGCTGGGCCGCGACCTCCATCAGCCCCCGGCTCAAGGACGGGGCCAGTCGCAAGAGCTCCCAGAAGGCGGCGGGCTCCAACCTCAACAGGCGCACGTCCGTGTGCGCGTGCCCGGTGGTGGGGTAGGGCGAGTTCAGGAAGAGGATGAGCTCCCCGAAGATGTCGCCTGCCTCCAGCGCGCCGGTGGGCGTGTCCTGCTCGCCCACGCGGCGGGCCCACACCGTGCGGCCCTCGAGGATGATGGAGAGCCCGTCCGCCGGGTCGCCCTGCGCGGCGACGCGGGCCCCCGCTGGGAAGTGGAGCTGCCGCCCATGGCTGGCCACCCAGTGCAGTTGCTCGTCGCCCAGCCGGGAGAACAGCGGTACCCGGCGCAGCGCTGTGACGATGTCCTCGCTTCCCATGTCGCCTGGATGCTGCCTGGGTGGACGGAAGGGTGTCCATCTCCTCCTGCACCCGAGGCCCGGAATCGTCCGAACGTCCGGTGCGCGCATTGTCCACCCACATCCGGACAGGGCAGGCAGCCGCCGCCCGAGGGCCCCTCCGGGAGGCGGACAGCGGAGCGCGGACGACGGCGGGCACGCAGGGCGGGGCGCACTGTTCGGGGGAACCCCGTCGAAAAGGAGCTTCCGCATGGAGCCGCATGTCGCTCCCCCGCCACGCCCCGACGCCCCAGCTCCGGTGCCGCGTCCCACCCTGGCGAGCGCGGAGGACGGAGACGCGGCGGAGCGCTTCCTCGCGGAGCTGCGAAGCAGCACCCTCTTCTCGGAAGTGGACGCGGAGGAGGCCGAGCGCCTGCGCGCCGAGTCCACCCACCTGGAGCTCCAACCCCAGGAGTGGCTGGGCCACGAGGGCGAGCCCGCCTCCTTCTACCTCATCCTCGAGGGCGAGCTTCGCATCACCAAGACCGTGGGCGGCGTGGAGACGCTCATCTCCGTGTTCCGCGCGGGCGACTTCTTCGGCGAGGTGCCGCTGCTGCTCGGCCAGTGCTTCCTCGCCAGCAGCCGAGCGCTCACGCACTGCCGGCTCCTGCGGCTGTCGCACCCGTCCTTCTGGCGGATGCTCGCGGACTGTCCCACGGCGAACCAGCGCATCCTGAGCAAGATGGCCGAGCGCATGAAGGCGCTCCAGTCCATCTCGCTCCAGCAGGAGAAGCTCGCGTCACTCGGCACGCTCGCGGCGGGGCTGGCGCATGAGCTCAACAACCCCGTGTCCGCCGTGATGCGCGGCGTGCGCGCGCTCGGCGACCGTCTGCGCGAGCTGCCCTCGCTGGCCCTGTCCCTGGATTGCCGCACGCTGTCCGAGCCCCAGGTGCGCGCGCTGGAGGCGCGCGGCTCGGTGGCGTCCGAGACGCTCAACCCGCTGGACAAGGGGGACGCGGAGGACGCGCTCGCGCGCTGGTTGGACGCGCGTGGCGTGGAGGAGGCCTGGGTGATGGCGCCGGACCTGGTGGAGTCGGGGCTGTCGCTCGAGCAACTGGAGCGCGAGCTGGCGTCGCTGTCGGGCGAGGTGCTGAAGGGCACGCTGCGCTGGGTGGCCGCCACGCGGGGCATCTCCGTGCTGCTCGACGAGGTGGGGCAGGCGGGAGGCCGCATCGCCTCGCTGGTGAACGCGGCCCGCGCGTACACGTACCTGGACGAGGCTCCGCTGCAGCGCGTGGATGTCCATGACGGCCTGGAGAGCACGCTGGCGGTGCTGGGCCACCGGCTGCGCGGCGTCCACGTGGTGCGCGAGTACGACCGGAGCCTGCCGCCCATCACCGCGTACGGCACGGAGCTCAACCAGGTGTGGACCAGCCTCATCGAGAACGCGACTGACGCCATCAAGGAGAACGGTGGCGGCACGCTGCGGCTGCGCACCCACCGGGACACGGACCACGTGGTGGTCGAGGTGGTGGACGACGGGCCCGGCATTCCGCCCGAGGTGCTGCCGCGCATCTTCGACCCGTTCTTCACCACGAAGGGCGTGGGCGAGGGCACGGGCCTGGGGCTGAGCATCACCCACCGCGTGGTGTCCCTGCTCCACCAGGGCGAGGTCATCGTCACCTCGCGCCCCGGCGAGACGTGCTTCCAGGTCCGTCTGCCCTTCGAGCTCGACGGTGCCTTCATCCCCGAGCCCGCGCGTCCGCGCGCGCCCTCACCGCGTCAGCGTCCGGAGCCCGAGGAGCTGCGCGGCGCATGAGCCTCACTTCAGGGGCAGTCGAATCTGGAAGACGGTGCGGCCCGGCCTCGACTCCACGCGCACGTCGCCGTGGTGCCGGTCCACGACGACGCGGCGGATGATGTCCAGGCCCAGCCCGGTGCCCTGGCCCATGGGCTTGGTGGTGAAGAAGGGCTCCCAGATGCGCTCGAGCAGCTCGGGCGGCACACCGGGCCCGTCGTCGACCACCTCGACGAGGAGGGCGTCCTGGTCCTTCGCGGTGCGCACCGTGAGGTGGCCCTTGCCGCCCATGGCGTCGATGGCGTTGTCGACCAGGTTCGTCCACACGTGGTTCAGCATCCCGGGCAGCGCCTGCACGCGCGGGAGGCTCCGGTCGTACTCGCGCTTCACCTCGACGCCGTGCTTCAGCTTGTAGTTGAGCAGGAGCAGCGTGTTCTCCAGCCCCTCGTGCACGTCCACGGGCTCGGGCTGCTCCTTGCCCGCGTGGGTATAGGACTTCACCGCGCCCGCCAGCTCCGCCAGCCGCGTGGTGCTCTGCCGCACCTCCGCCAGCAGCGCGCGCGTGCGCACCAGGGCCTCCAGCCACGCGAGCGCGTCCGGCAGTGCCTCGGCGGGCAGGGCCTGGGTGAGCGGCTCCAGCTGCGCCTCGCCGATGCCCGCGTCCAGCAACGTGGGGGACAAATCCCACGCGTTCACCACGCCCCTCGCGTCCATCCACGTGGCCAGCGCGTCCTCGGCGTCGCCGCGCGTGAGCGGGTCCAGGTCGCGGGTCGCGCCCCGGCCCTGGCTCTGCCGGCAGGTGCGCAGCAGCAGCTGGCGCTGGGCCTGCGTCAGTCGCCACTGGTCCAACGCGACGGACAGGTCCTCCTGCGCGTCCATGGCCTGGGTGAGCTGCTCGGTGGCGCGGCGGCCCGCGGAGGCCGGGTTGTTCATCTCGTGCGCGAGCCCCGCCGCGTGTCGCCCCAGCGCGGCCAGCTTCTCCTGTCGCAGCACGGTGTGCTCCAGGCAGCGCAGTCGCTCCTGGGGCTGCTTCGGGTCCACGGACACGTCACACCTCGCTCAGGTACTGGTGGATGAAGGAGATGGCGATGGAGCCCTCGCCCACGCCGGAGGCCACGCGCTTGATGGAGGCGTGGCGCACGTCACCCGCGGCGAAGATGCCCGGCACGCTCGTCTCCAGCAGGAAGGGCGCCCGCTCCGGCTTCCACCCCTTGGGCCGCTGCCCGGCCGGCATCAGGTCCGGGCCGGTGAGGATGTAGCCGCGCTCGTCACGCGCCACCAACCCGTCCAGCCACTCCGTCCTCGGCACCGCGCCAATCATCACGAACAGCGTGCTCGCCGGCACGGTGCGCTCGGGCTGTCCCCGCGTGGCGAGCGTGACGGACTCCAGATGCGCGCCGCCCTCCACGCGCGTCACCTCCGTGTCGAGCAGCACCGTGACGTTGGCGAGCGAGCGCACCTGCTCGACCAGATAATGGGACATGCCCTTCTCCAGCGAGTCCCCGCGCACCACCAGCGTCACCCGACGGGCGAACTGCGCGAAGTAGAGCGCGGCCTGTCCGGCGGAGTTGGCGCCGCCGATGATGTAGACCTCCTCGTCCTTGCACGACAGCGCCTCCGTGCGCGACGAGCCGTAGTAGACGCCCGCCCCGGTGAGCGCCTCCATGCCGGGCGTGGAGAGCTTCTTCCACTGCACGCCCATGGCGAGCAGCAGCGCGTGGCAGCTGAGCTCCGTGCCGTCCGCGAGCGTGACGATGCGGTACGGGTCCTCCACGCGCAGGTGGCTCACCTCCTGCGGCGTCAGTATCTCCACCCCGAAGCGCGCGGCCTGCGCCACCGCGCGCCGCGCCAGGTCCGAGCCGCTCAGCCCCGCGGGGAAGCCCAGGTAGTTCTCGATGCGCGAGCTGGTGCCCGCCTGGCCTCCCGGCGCGCTGCGCTCCACCATGACGGTGCCCAGCCCCTCGGACGCGCCATACACCGCGGCCGCCAGCCCCGCGGGGCCTCCGCCGATGATGACCAGGTCGTAGAAGGGCTTGGTGGCGCGCACCTTCAGGCCGATGCGCTCCGCGACCTCCAGCGTGGACGGGCCCATCAGCCGCGTGCCGTCCGGGAAGAGCACCAGCGGCAGCTTCTCCACGGCGGCGCCTCCGGCCTGCGCGAGCAGCAGGCGGCCCTCGTCGCTGGCCTCCACGTCGAGCCACTGGTAGGGCACCTGGTTGCTGCCCAGGAAGTCGCGCAGCGCATGTGAGCGGGGGGCCCAGCGGTTGCCCAGCACGCGGAGGCCCTCGAACGTCGGAGGGTGGTGCGCCCACCACTCCTCCAGCAGGTCCGTCAGCACCGGATACAGGCGCTCCTCGGGCGGCTCCCACGGCTTGAGCAGGTAGTGGTCCAGCCGCACCTCGTTGATGGCGTGGATGGCCGCCTGCGTGTCCGCGTACGCGGTGAGCAGCACGCGCCGGGCCTCGTCGTAGAGCGTCTTCGCCTGCTCCAGGAACTCCACGCCGGACATGCCCGGCATGCGCTGGTCCACGAGGAAGAGCGCCACCGGGTCACCCCGCAGCCGCAGCTGGCGCACCGTCTCCAGCGCGGACTCTCCGCGGTCCGCGCTGAGCACCCGGTACTCGCGGCCGTACTGGCGCCGCAAGTCGCGCTCCACCGCGCGAAGCACCTCCGTGTCGTCGTCCACCGCGAGGATGACGGGCTTGGCCATGCGCACGCTCCTCCGGGAAGGAGCGCATCGGCGCGGCTTCATGCCCCAGGCGACGGGACGGGCGACCCGTGGCGCGCTCGGGGGGCGGGCGTCAGCGCGGGGGATTCAAGGGGCCGTGCACACCGCCGTCGTGACGTGGCCAAGGATGGAGCGCTCGTCCTCGGGGCCGGTGAAGACGGCGTCCGCTCTCGCGGCGACGTGGCATCGGGACCGTCGGGGTTGTCGCGCACCACGAAGGAGCCCTCGCCTTCAGGGACAGGTGGCCGCGTCGTTGTTGCCCGCCACCAGGTAGACGTTCCCCGGACCGGTGTAGACGCGCTCGCCGAAGGCCCTCACCCGGCACGTGGGGAGCTGGGGATTGCGCTGGATGGAGAAGTACCGCGACACCTGCTGCACCGCGGGCAGCCCCAGCTCCGTCAGGAGGGGGTTGTCCAGCAGCATCAGCGACTCCAGGGTGCGCAGACCCTTGAGGTCCGCGAGGCTGGTCAGCGCGCCGTTCTGCTCCGAGGCCAGCCCCGTCAGCCGCTCCACGCCCGCGAGCCCCGTCAGCGTCGTCAGCGACGGGTTGTTGTAGAGGCTCAGCCACGACAGCATCCGCAGCGACTCCATGCCGCGCACGTCCACCAGGCGCGCGTGCGCCTCCAGCGAGAGGGTGCCTCGCAGGCCCTGCAGCCGGGGCATGTTCCCCCACCACGCCAGCGCGTCGTTGCGCGAGAAGAAGATGCTCTCCACCTGCGCGAGCGAGCCCAGCCCGTTGCTGTCGACGAGCGCCGCGTTGAGCCGGACCTCCAGCGTCACCCCGATGGTGTGCAGCGCCCCCAGCCCCGTCAGCGTGCGCAGCGCGGGGTTGTTCGTCACCTCCAGGTTCTTGCCGATGTGCTCCAGCCGCGTGCCCTCCAGGGTGGTGAGGCGGGCGTTGTTCTCGATGAGCACGCTCTGCGCCACGCTCGTCAGGTTCGGCAGCGGCAGCAGCGCCAGCGCGGGGTTGTCCTTGATGCGCAGCGTGCCCGTCAGCGTCTGGATGGCGCGCAGGCCCAGGCCCTCGGAGGTGTGGGCGAGCCGCTCGTTGTCCTCGATGACGACGCCGCCTCGCGGCACCACGGACTGGAGCCCGTCCAGGCTCTGGAGGCGGGGGTTGTGCGCCACCTCCAGGTGGGTGCCCACCCAGGAGGACTGTCCCGTCGCGCCGCCCACCGTCACCGTCTCCAGCGCGGCGTTGTTCAGCACGCTCAGCCCCTGGCCGATGAACCGCAGCCCGGGGAGCTCCAGCCGCGTGAGGGACCCGTTGTCCTGCACGTACAGCGTGCCGTCGACGACCTCCAGCGCGGTGAGCCGGAGTTCGGCGACCGGCGTGTTGCCCGTCCTCACCTCCAGGTTGCCCCGGATGCGGGAGAGGCCCTTCAGCACGGCCACGTCCACCGGCCCCCGGATGACGAAGGTGCCGTCGAACGTGTTCAGGTCCTCGCAGATGGGATTCGAGGCGAGCACCTCCTCGTCGTCGAGCACCCCGTCCGCGTCCAGGTCCATGCCCGCGCTGACGCGGGTGCCCCCGGCCGCGCACGTCGGCTCCCAGGCGCGCGTGATGAGCAGGCGGGAGACCTCCACGCAGACCTCCAGGCGGGTGCGCACCTCGTCGTCGTCGAGCACCCCGTCGCCGTCCTCGTCGTGACCCGCCTCGACGAAGGTGAGCGAGGTGGGCTCCATGCAGGCGCGGGAGGACGGCGTGGCCGCTCGCGTGCGCGTGAGCAGCTGGGCCTCGGCGATGTCGCGGCACGAGTACACCTCGCGGGCGACCTCGGGCGTGTCCAGCACGCCGTCCTGATTGAAGTCGTAGCCGGCGCGGGTGACCCACCCTCCGCCTGGACACCGCTCGCCCGGAGGCACCGGCTGCTGCTCCACCCGCATCTGGGTCTCGGCGATGGCGCAGACGAGTGTCGAGCCCGTGACCTCCTCGTCGTCGAGCACGCCGTTGCGGTTGTCGTCCGTGCCCACCAGCACGTCGCGGCCTCCCAGCTCACACCTCTCGCCGGGCAGCTCCACCACCTCCCGGCTGAGCGCCGTCGGGTGGTCCATCAGGTCGCGGATGCGCAGGGAGTCACACCCCGCCGCGAGCGGCAGCAGGGCCAGCCAGGTCCATCTCATGGTGCGTCTTCTCCAGCGGCGGCCACGCGGGCCGCGACCGGCTCTCCGGGGAGGAGCAGGGGCTCGGAGCAGGGCGTCTGCTCGTCGTTGTCCTGGACCGTGCGCGTCCCGCCCCGGAGGGCGCGGTCCGCCAACTGGTTCGCCAGACATGACGGCAGCGACGGGTTGCGCTGGATGGTCAGCGTGGCGCCGACCTCCGTCAGCCCGTCCAGGTCCAACGTCAGCAGCCGGGGGTTGTCCTGGATGGTCAGGGCCGACACGGACAGGAGCTTGCGCAGGCCCGCCAGGCCTTGCAGGGAGGCGTTGTCCCGCACCACGAGCGAGCGCAGGCTCCGGACGCGGTCCAGGCCCGAGACATCCCACAGCGCGGCGTTGTCCAGCAGCTCCAGGTCGGCGACCGACTCCAGGCGCGGGAAGGTGCCCAGGCTCGACAGCTTCGGACAGTAGGCCACCACGAGCTGGCCGCGGATGGACTGCAGGCTCGTGAAGTCGAACGCCTCCAGCCGGGGGCTGTTCATCAGCATCAGCGAGCCCACGTGGTTGAGCCCCGGCATCGCGTCGATGGAGTGCAGGGACTCGTTGTTGCTGACCATGAAGACGTCATGGACCGCGCGCAGGGACGACAGCCCCGACAGGCGGCTGAGCGAGGCGTTGTTGCCGATGTCGATGGACTGCCCCACCTCCAGCAGCTCGGGGAAGCTCATCGTGGTCAATACCGGGTTGTTGTGGATGGCGAGCGAGCCGCCCACCGTCCGGAGGTTCTGGAACGGCAGCCGGCTCAGGCTCTTGTGGTCGGCGACGGAGAGCGTCCCCCCCAGGTCCGTGAGGTCCCACGACACCAGGCTCTGCGCCGAGTCGTTGTAGGCGAGGAAGAGGTCCTGGCGGACGCGCACGCTGCGCAGCCCGTCCAGGCTTTCCAGCCGGGGGTTGTTCCAGACCGAGAGGCTGTTCTCCAGCCACACCGGCTGGGGCTGCGTCGCCGCGCCGAAGCGCAGCACCGTGAGCTCCAGGTTGACGAAGATCTGCACCTCGTTGCCCACGAAGCGCAGCGCGTCCAGCTCCAGGCGCGTCAGCGCGGCGTTCTCCGTCACCACCAGCCCGCCGGAGATCTCCGCCAGCCGCGGCAGCACGAGCTGCTCCAGCGGTGTGCGGAAGAGCACGAGCGAGCCCTCGATGCGGACGAGCGTCTTGAGCAGCGCGAAGTCCTCCGGGGTGGTCGCGAAGAGGTCTCCGTCGAGGATGGGCGCTCCCTGGCACACCCGCCTGCGCTGGGTGACCTCCTGCTCCTGGAGGACGCCGTCGGCGTTCTGGTCCGCTCCGGAGTCCACCCGGTGGCCGCCCATCGCGCAGCGCGCCCCGACGGGCTCGCTCTCCAGCCGCGCCAGGATTCGCGAGGGGGCTTCGCCACAGTGCACCGCCAGGGTCCTCCGCTCGATGGCCCCGAGCTGGCCGTCGCCATCCAGGTCGGGCCCCGCTTCCACCAGCGTGCCTTCCCCTTCGCACGCGGGATATCCCTCCGCGACGCCCCGCACCCGGACGTTCACCGGATACACGCCCGTGCAGTCGAGCCGCTCGTGGGTGACCTCCGCGTCGCTCAGCTCGCCGTCGCGGTTCTGGTCCAGTCCGGAGCGCGTGCTCACCCCGCCCAGGGGGCACGAATCGGTGGGCTCCACGGGGCGCGCCTGCGTCACCCAGTCCAGCGGCTGGCCGTCGCAGTCGTAGTGCTCCGACATGACCTCCGTGCCGGTCAGCAGCCCGTCCTCGTTCTGGTCGATGCCGGTGAGCACCCGGTCCCCACCGAACGGGCACCGGCCTCCGGGAGGCTCGACCTCGAAGCGGGTCAGCGGCGGGTAGCGCCAGGTGAGCTGCGACAGGTTGATTCCGTCGCAGCCGGCGAGCAGCAGGCCCAGCAGCGTCACTCCCAGACGTCGCATCATGAGGCCCCCTGAGGCCGCTCGGCGCTTCAGCGTCGCAACGCGAGCTCGAGACCGAACATCGTGTCCCACGCGTCGTCGCCATCCAGCGTGACGCGGTCCGCGGAGGCCGTGGCGGCCAGCCGCAGGTTCATGCCGAAGAGCCGTCCCGCCGCCCCCGCCGCGAGGTGGCCCGTGGAGACGGTGAGGTCTCCCATGCGCTTGTTCGGCGACGACACCCCGAGCATGCCCCAGCCCGCTCCGGCCTCCAGGAACAGCGGGGTGTGCTGCACATCGCGCGTGCCCACCAGCGCCAGCACCGTGGCGCGGTGCGTGCGCACGTTCTCGAACCGCTTGGGCATCACCGTGTAGCTGGCGCGCCCGCCGTAATAGAAGTTCGAGTCGCCCTGGCTGCGCCACGACAGGCTGGGGCCGGTGGCGTACGCGTCGAGCCCCAGCGGCGCCTGCTGGCCCACCAGCCCCACCTCCAGGCCGGAGAAGAACGGGTGGGGGGCCGTCAGCGCGAGCGGGCGGGGCACGAAGCCGCCACCCTCGGCCGGCGGGAAGGCGCGGGAGAAGTCCACGGGGACCAGGCCCGCGGCGGCCACGTACTGGTCATAGAAGTTCTTGTCGAGCGGCACCGCGAACAGGCCCCGGCGCAGGGCCTCCTCGGCGGGGCCACGCTCCTGGAGCTCGCGCGGCTTCAAGTCCAGCACCCCCTGGCTCAGCTCCGCCAGGGTGATGCGCGCCTCGCTGGTGGGGGTGCGCAGCCAGTACACGTCGCGCTCGGGCAGCCGCAGCATCACGTACTGGTCCTCCGCGCGCCGCACGTCCGCGAGCCGCCGACCCTCCGCGTCCTCCACGGACACGCGCGACTGGCCGAAGTTCGAGCTCAGCACCAGGCTGGGGCCCGCGGGCGCGGCGCCCACGAGCGGACGGCGCGGCTCGCCGGTGGGCGCGAAGGCGTGGATGCTCAGCCGCGCGGGCAGGCCCTTGACGCCCTGCAGTGACGCGGACACGAAGGCGCCCAGCTCGCTGTACTCCACCTGCCCGTCGCCGTTGATGTCGGCGGCGCCCAACAGGCCCGAGCGCGCCACGTGGCTGAAGACGCCGGCGCGGATGCGCGACCACTCGTGCGTCTCGCCGTCGTCGCTCTCCGCGAACACGGCGCCCACCATGGGGCGCGTGGCCAGCTGCTCGCGCGCGAGCATGCCGCGCAGCTCCGCCAGCACCGCCGCCTCCGTCTGCCCGCCGCGGCTGCCGACCACGCCCGAGGCGCGGCACGCGTCCACGATGAGGTGCACGTAGTCGGCGGCGAGCGGGTCCACCACGTCCGCGTAGAGGCTCGACTTGTCCAGCCGGCCCCCGGCCAGCGTGAAGTAGGCGCGGCCCGCCTCGTCTGTGTTGCCGTGGCCCACGTACACCACGAGCACGTCCGTGGCGCGGCCCGCCTCGTCGTCGGCCAGGCTGGCGGCGCGCAGCCGGGCCACCTCGCGCTTCACTTCTTCCGGCGTGGGCGGCCGCGCGCCCGCGAGCACGGGCCGTCCCCCCGCGCGCGTCGCCGCGTCCGGGTCCACCAGCAGCGTCGTCTCCACGCCCAGCCGTTGCAGCGTCTCCGCCCACAGCACGCCGTCATCGTCGGCGAAGCGCAGCGCGGGCAGCGACGGGTCGTCGCTCCCGTTGTGGGCAATCACGAGGGCACGTCGGACCAGGGCATCCGCCGAGGCGTCGCGGGCTGCGAAGAGCGCGGCGACCCCGAGGAGCACTCCCAGCTTGTTCATGGACCTTCCTCTACCCTCAGTGTCTGCTTGAGCACCACTGCCCCCCCCTGCTCCTCCCCTCGCAAGGCCGCCAGGGCCGCGGACGGGCTGCCGGCGAACGCGGCGGTCACCTCCGCCTCGCCCACCGTCTCCGGCAGGGGCACCGTCAGCTCCAGCGGTGCCTCCTGACCCGGGGTGCCCGTCAGCACGAAGGGCCCAGCCATCAGCTCCGCGCGCTGGGTGCCGCGGACCTGGAGGGCCACGTGGGTGTAGGGCGCCTGTCCTCCGGCGGCGAAGGCGAGCATGGCGCCGGCGGGGCAGGCCTCGCTCGCGTGGAGCTCCTTGAGCGGCTGGCCGGGCGTGGCGCAGAAGATGCGCAGCGCGACGCCGGGTGGGGGCGTGCCCAGGCCCCGCGAGCGGAACTCGTCCCGGGGCAGCGACGTGAGCACCACCGCGAGCACCACCGCCGCCAGCGCGCCGCCCAGGGCCGTCAGCGAGGGCCAGCGCGCGGGCGCCTCCAGGGGCGCGGCCGCCGCGAGCGCGGCCTCCAGGCCGCCTTCCGTCAGCGCGTGCCGCTCCACGGAGGAGGGCGCCTCCAGCGAGCCTTCCAGGGCGCGCTGCGCCCGGGCCCAGCGTTCATAGAGCGGGCCACATCGGTGACACAGATGCGCATGGCGCAGCAGGCGGGCGGCCTGGGGCGAGGGCAGCTCACCCTGGGCCTGTCGCGTCAGTCCCGCGTCGATGTGTCGCTCGTACCACCTCATGATGGGATGCTCCCTATGGCGCACAGGGCGAGGGTCGCCAGGAGCACACCCAGCTCCATGCGCCCGGGCTCCGCCGCCGTCTCCAACCAGCCGGAGGTCTTCAGGTACTCGGTGAACTGCGTGCGCAGCCGCCGCTCGCGCACCCGGACCTCTCCGCGGGTGAGCTGGAGCTGCTCGGCGGCGCTCTCCTGGGACAGCCCGTCCACGAAGCGAAGCTGGGCGAGCGCGCGGGCCTCCTCGGGCTGGGACTCCAGGAAGCGGCGCACCAGCTCGCGCACCTCGGTGCCCAGCGCCTCCTCTTCCGGGCTGCGTCCCTCGTTGGGGAGCTGACCGAGCTCCGGCGCCTCGTCCAGGGACACCGCTTCCCGGGACACCCGCCCCGACGCGCGCATCAGGTCGATGGCCGTGGAGCGCGCCACCGTCAGCAGGAAGCCCAGGTAGGGGCGGACCCCGTCGTAGGCCTGTCGCATGTTGGGGCGGAACGCGCGCACGAACGTCTCCTGGTGGGCCGCGTCCAGGTCCAGCGCGGACAGGGAGATGGTGCGGCTGCCCCCTCCCTCCGCGCCCACCGCGAACCGTCGCGAGAGGTAGCGCAGCACCTCCGGCGAATAGGCGCGGTACACCTGGGTGAGGACGGTGGTGTCCCCACGGCGGAAGGACTCCAGGACGGAGCGGTCATTGCCTGGCAGCACGGTGTCTCCGACCCACGCGAGCCGAGTCCGAGCCCAATGCCCGGCCAGCCGTCATCCTCGAAAAAGGATACGGAGCGTGCCCTCGAAATGGGTCGTCCACCTCAACGAAGAGGGGTCGATTTCCTTGCGTGGCGGGTCGGAAATAGTTGCCAGGAGGGGGCTTTCCCTCCCGGCGGCACTTCAGGCTGGACGGGCCCGGGCCCCTGGCTTCAGCGCGCCGGGCGGGCGACGGTGTGCGGGTCGCCGGCGGGGACCCAGGGGATGGCGGGGCCCTGGTAGTCCGGGCCGAACCAGGCCTCGAGGAAGCGGATGGGGCCCACGAGGTGGGCGTTGAACTCCGCGAGCTCCTCGGCGGGGACCCACAGCTCCTGGTGGAGCCTGGCCCCCACGGTGCGGACGGGGTAGCGGGCGAGGAAGGGGGCCTGCACGTCGAAGGCGGTGACGAAGCCCACGTGGCCACTGCCCGCGTCCGGCGCGTTCCAGTCCCGGGCAATCTGCCGGGCGTAGTCCACGTTCATCACGGGGTAGAAGAAGGGCTGGTCCGGCAGCCGGGGAGGGAAGCCTCGGCCGTCGACCTCCCGGACGAGCTGCGCCTCCTTCAGCCCCACCGGGCGGTACAGCGTGAGCGTCTCCACCATGGGCGTCTCCTCGAGGAGGGGCAGGGCCAGGCCGGGCAGGCCTGGCGTGCCGTCGACGCGGGCTGGCGTGACGCCCTGACTGCTTCCGAGGGCTACGGCTCCTGGCGGTAGTACACCCACGCCCGGTCCTTGGGAATCAGGGCCGGGGGGTCCAGGCGGATCAACTCGTGGGAGATCTCGTGGTCGTCGGGAAAGTCCGCGATGAGCTCGGTCTCCACCTCGGACATCGTCTCGCGGTCCTCGTCGCGAATCGCGCCGTCGAAGAACGCCTCGAAGTGCAGCCTGGTGTCATCGAAGCGGACGGTGACGGCGCGCAGCCGGGAGGGAATGGCGCCCAGCAGCGCCCGCTGCAGCGACAGATGGACCAGGCTGCTTCGGTTGGGTGTGCTCATGGATTGGCGGGGACGATATGCGCGCCCTGACTCGAGTAGTGGATGATTCCGCGCGTCGTCGGCTGGCCGTTGACCTGACCGATGACCTCGCCGAAGTCCACCCGCTCCCGGAAGCCCGGCTGACCGCGCGCGACGTTACCCACGGGCTGGCCCTGGCCGGAGAAGCGGTCCAGCAGGCCCTGCGGGTTGGGGTGCGTGAAGGGGCTGCGGCCCGGGATGTAGTTCTGGTGCCCGACGATGTGCTTGCCCTGCTTGGCCTCCTCCAGCAGCACCCTCGCCGCGGCGGGCGCGGCCACACCCTCCACGCCCGCGGCCGCCGCCGCTCCACCCACGCGGGGGGCGATGGCACCCGCCGCGGCGCGGGCCGCCCCGACGCCTCCCAGCAGCATCGAGGAGAGGCTCACGGCGTTCTGCGCGGCGGCCTCCGCCTGCGAGCGGGGCTGGATGGCCAGGTCGGTGCGGAAGCGGAAGTCGATGCCGGCGGCCCCCAGGCCCCGGTTGACGCCGGCGTTCACCAGGCTGGCGGAGTCCAGCACGAGGTTCGCGGCGCCCGTGGCGTAGCCCCGCGCCGTGTCCGCCGCCCAGCTGCCCACCCGCTGGGCCCAGCTCGCGCGCGGCGCCTCGGCGGGAGCGCCCGGCGCGGCGCCCGTCACCGCCTGCGCGACCTGCCGACGCTCTCCCGCCGGAGCGGGGTCGAAGCTGGAGACGCCGCGGAACTCCGCCGGAGGCTGCGCCCGAGGCGCGCTCGCCGACCCGGCGGGCTCCGTCCGGGGCGCCTCACGCGGGGCCTCCTCTCGCGAGGTGACAGGCGTGGGGGGACGACGCGTGGACAAGGGAGGGAGGGACATCGGTCTTCTCCGGCTCGACTGGCTTTGAGGAGATTATCCCTCACACCTGACCTTGAGTTGCGCTTGGGGAAAGGCCAGTCGATTCAGGGGCTTGCGTTGATTCCTTTCAAAGACTTCCATCGTGGGATGGGAAGACCCGCCTGGGTCGATGTTGAAGCGGGAGCGCTCCGACCCACCCCGCGCCGATGGGGCGCGGACGAGGTCGAAGGCTCCCGCTGTCGATGCTGGGCGTCCGGGCTTGCGAGAGCCCGTCGCCCGTGTGGCCTTCAGCGCGGCTCAGAAGGCCGAGCCGTCCACGCGGCGCCCAGGGGACGCGAGCGAGGAGGACAGCGTGTCGTGGAGCACCCATTCGCCCGCGCCCGTGCCGTCCGGGTTGCGGTTGTAGGAGACGCCCAGCGTGGTGTTGACGTAGGTGGAGTGGTCCTGCTCGAGGCCATCCGGGCGGACCAGATAGACGGTGTCACCGGTGCTGCCCACGTTGACGCCGCGGTTGAAGCGCAGCCCCTCGCCACCGTTGGACGCGGCGGTGTTCGGCGTGCCCGCGGGCACGGCCGACGCGCCCGAGTACACGGTATAGACGGCGCCCGGCTGCAGCATCGTCCCCGCGGGGAAGACGTGGCGCGCGGGCTTGTCGCCGCGCCGGGACTCGTCGTCATGCAGCGAGTAGCCGCCCAGGTTCACCGCGGCAGTGCCGGTGTTGCGCACCTCCACGAACATCTTGTCGTAGTCCGGCGTGGTGCTCCCGCTCGGCGGCAGGGGCTGGGGCAGGTACTCGTTGATGAACAGCGTGGGCACGGGCCGGTTGAGCGTGAAGGGGGCATCGCTGATGTCCGCCAGGGTGGAGTCCGCCGCGTCGTTGATGCGCACCCGCGCGGTGGAGGAGCCCGCCGAGGGCACCGTCCACGTGAAGCTGCCCGAGGCCGCGGCCACGGAGGTGGCGATGTCGCTCCACACCACGCCGTTGTCGAGCGAGTACTGCAGCCGCACGTTCTGCACGCCCGAGGACGTCCAGGTGATGTCGAACGTGCTGCCCGCGGTGAGCACCTCGCCTCCGTTGGGCGCGGTGACCTTCAGCGTGCGCGCCGTCACCTGCCCGAAGTTGTAGCGGCTGATGATGGGGTAGTGGTCGGACGTGGTGGTGCCATAGCGGGTGATGCTCGGACGCAGCACCGCGGCGGACCCCGGGACGTAGGCCTCCAGCATCTCGTTGCTGACCAGCTGGTGGTCGATGAACGTGTTGCGGCTCACCGTGGAGCCGATGCCGGACACCGACATCTCCTGGGTGACGAAGCGGTAGTTGTCGGCGTCGTCCACGAAGTTCCGATAGGGCGTGTCGCGGTTGTTGACGGTGGAGACGTCCACGTCATCGTTCCAGTCGCCCACCACCATCACCCGCTGCGTGGGCATGCTGCCGTCCAGGTAGCCCTTGAGCAGCTGCCCCGCCTCGAGCCGCCGCTCGTAGTCCGCCGACTCGGTGCCGTTGCTCGTGGCCTTCATGTGCAGCATCAGCACGGACAGGTCCACGTTCGTGCCGGACCGGGTGACGCGCAGGTCCACCCGCAGCGGCGGCCGGCCCGCGAAGTAGTAGTCGCTCGAACCCAGCACGATGCGCGCCTCGCGCACCTGCACCAGGCCCTTCTTGTAGAGGATGCCCAGCTTCTGCTCGTCCGCGTCGTAATAGAAGGAGCCGGACGGCACGAGCGGGTCGCTGGCCAGGAAGCCGTCGTACTCGGGAAGCTGCGCCTTGAGCTGCTCGAAGTGCGCCGCGTCGACCACCTCCGCCAGTCCCCAGACATCCACGCCCGCGCCGGCAATCACCGTCTTCACGTTGGCCAGCTGGAGCGCCTCGTCCGTCGGCCCCTGTCCCGTGTGGCCGAACCACTCGATGTTCCAGTTGCCCACCGACAGGGGGAAGCTCGTCGAGGGGCCGCCATCCGTCCCGCCTCCGTCCGGCGTGCCCGTGCCCGGCTTCACCTCCAGCGAGTAGCGCGCCTGCGCGCTGACGCCGCTGGCGTCCTCCACCTTCACCGTGAAGCTGGTCGTGCCCGCGAGCGTCGCGACGCCCGTCACCTCGCCGTCCTGCGACAGCGACAGGCCCTCCGGCAGCGCGCCCTCCACCACGGAGAACGTCACCGGGGGGCGGCCGCCCACGTCAGCGAAGGTGTACGTGTAGCCATTGCCCGCCACGGCCGCCGTGAGCGTCGCGCCCGCGAGCGCCGGCGCCGGCCACACCTTGAGGGTGTACGTCCGCGAGTCCTCGCTCTTCTCCACGTCCACCACGCCGACCTGGAGGGAGTAGTCCCCCGCGGCGCTCGCCGGGCCCGTCAGCCGCCCGTCCGTCGAGTAGAACGAGAAGCCCGGGGGCACCTCCGACTTCAGCGCGTAGCGCAGGGGCGCCGTGCCGCCCGTGGCGGTGATCCGCGTGTCGTAGGGCGCGCCCACCGTCGTGTCGGTCAGCGCGGAGATGTTGGGCAGCTTCGGGCCGCTGCCGGGGTTCGGGTCGTCCCCGCCGGAGCAGGCGCCCAGGAAGGTCAGGATGAGCAGCATCCCGACCGCGCGTTGGATGGACATGAAGGTGGTCTCCCCGAGAAGCGGTGGGGGCTCGGCCGTTCCCCCTATATGGAATCAGACACTCTAGCCGTATCCCGTGGGGGGATGCTCGCGGGACGTGGCCCCTCGGGGAACTGCAATGGCGCCGGGGGATGTCCGTGACATATTCGAGGGCCGCGAAACCCACGGGGGGCGCCGCCGCCCGGACGAGAGGACCTGCGCAATGGCCGAGAAGTGGGACAAGCACCTGATGGAGTTCCTCAAGCGCACCGGCGACGAGCTCAAGCGCACCACCGACGACCTGCGCGGCGAGGCCCAGCGCCTCCTCAAGGAAGTGAAGGACCCGGACAAGCAGGCCAAGGTGAAGGAGGGCCTGGTGCAGCTGCGCACCTGGGCCGCCAGCACCACCAAGGTCGCCGCGGAGAAGATTGAAACCGCCGTGCGCCAGGTCGAGGGCGCCGTGGAGCGCGCCTTCCGTCCCGAGGAGGGCGAGCCGGGCGCGCCGGGCACCGCGAACTCCGGGGCCGCCGACGCCGAGGCCCCCCAGGCCCCGCGCCCCAAGCCCGAACCCAAGGCCGCGAAGAAGGCCGCCCCCGGCACCAAGTCCATCGGCCGCAAGAAGGCCAGCGGGCGCCCGGCCGCCAAGAAGGCCGCTCCAACTTCCAAGAAGACCGTCGGCCGCGCGAAGAAGCCCACCGCCGGAGCGTGAAGTTCCGCCCGGCCTTGAATCAGACAGGTCCGGACTTCCGGTTCCGGTTCCGTCAGTCATTGCCGCCAGTTGGAACGGTGTGCGGCGCGTGAGATAGTGCGCGCCGTGGCCGGCCCCAGTGAAAAGGACAGCATCCAGGCGGAAATCGGGCAGGACGTCATCGACGCGGCGGTCCGCAGCGTCGAGCGTCGCATGGAGGATGAAGAGGTGACCGTCATCGAGGTGGAGGCCCGCGAGGCCGCTGCTTCCGAGGACGCGGCAGCCTCCGTCGCCCCCGAGGATTCCGTGCCTCCCCAGGACTCCCCAGCGCCCTCCGCGACCGCGGAAGAGGTCGCGCAGCTGCGTCAGGAGGTGGAGTCGCTCAAGGCGCAGGTCGAGTTCAGCCAGGCCAAGGGTCGCGAGACCCTGGAGCGGCTGCGCGAGGCGCACGAGCGCGCCAAGGAAGCGCAGGACCGCATGGTCCGCGCCGCCGCGGACCTGGAGAACTACCGCAAGCGCGCGCAGAAGGAGAAGGAGGAGGTCCAGCGCTTCGGCTCGGAGAAGCTGCTCAAGGACCTGCTCCCGGTGATGGACAACCTGGACCGCGCGCTCGAGGCCGCGACCAAGTCGCCCGACATCGAGAGCTTCCAGAAGGGCGTGGCCATGACGCGCAAGTCCTTCGAGGACGCGCTCGGCCGCCACGGCGTGAAGTCCTTCAGCGCCAGGGGCCAGCCGTTCGACCCGCGCATGCATGAGGCCATCCAGCAGGTGGAGACGGCCGACACGCCCGCGGGCCACGTGGTCTACGAGGTGGTGCGCGGCTTCTTCCTCAACGAGCGTCTGGTGCGCCCGGCCATGGTCGTCGTCGCGCGCGCGCCCGAGGCCGTCGCCGCGCCCGTCGTGGACGCCGCCGCCTCATCCACCCCCGCGCCCGCCGAGGACCCACCTCCGGCGGAAGCCGAGCCGCGGGCCGAAGCACCCGAGCAGCACACGGACAGCACTTCCGGGGGGAGTCAGTAAGCATCATGGGCAAGGTGATTGGAATCGACCTGGGGACCACCAACTCCTGCGTCGCCGTCATGGAAGGCGGCGAGCCGGTGGTCATCCCCAACAGCGAGGGCAGCCGCACCACGCCCTCCATGGTGGGCTTCACGGACTCCGGTGAGCGGCTGGTGGGCCAGATTGCCAAGCGGCAGGCCATCACCAACCCGGAGAACACCGTGTTCGCCGTGAAGCGGCTCATCGGTCGGAAGTTCGACTCGCCGGAGGCCAAGAAGGCCATCGGCGTGAGCGCCTTCAAGGTGGCCGCGAGCCCCAACGGCGACGCGTGGGTGGAGATCCGCGGCAAGGGCCACAGCCCGCCGGAGGTCTCCGCCATCGTCCTGATGAAGATGAAGCAGACGGCGGAGGACTACCTCGGCGAGCCCGTCACCGAGGCGGTCATCACCGTCCCCGCGTACTTCAACGACAGCCAGCGTCAGGCCACCAAGGACGCCGGCCGCATCGCGGGCCTCAACGTCCTGCGCATCATCAACGAGCCCACCGCCGCGGCGCTCGCGTACGGCCTGGACAAGGTGAAGGACGGCGGCACCGAGCGCGTGGCCGTCTACGACTTGGGCGGCGGCACGTTCGATATCTCCATCCTGGAGCTGACCGCCGGCGTCTTCGAGGTGAAGAGCACCAACGGCGACACGTTCCTGGGCGGCGAGGACTTCGACCAGCGGCTCATCGACTATCTGGCCAAGCGCTTCGCCGAGCAGAACAACGGCCTGGACCTGCGCCGCGACCGCATGGCGCTGCAGCGCCTGAAGGAGGCCGCCGAGCGCGCCAAGCACGAGCTGTCCAGCGCGCCCGAGACGGAGGTGAACCTGCCGTTCATCACCGCGGATGCCTCCGGCCCCAAGCACCTGACGGAGACGGTGGACCGCTCCACCTTCGAGGCGCTGGTCGCGGACCTCATCGACCGCACCATCGAGCCCTGCAAGATCGCCCTCAAGGACGCGGGCCTGACCGCGCAGCACGTCAACCAGGTGCTCCTGGTGGGCGGCATGACGCGCATGCCCCGCGTGCAGCAGAAGGTGCGCGAGTTCTTTGGCAAGGAGCCGCACAAGGGCATCAACCCGGATGAGGTCGTCGCCGTGGGCGCGGCCATCCAGGGCGGCGTGCTCAAGGGCGAGGTGAAGGACGTCCTCCTGCTGGACGTGACGCCGCTGTCCCTGGGCGTCGAGACGGCCGGCGGCGTCTTCACGAAGATCATCGACAAGAACACCACCATCCCCTGCAAGAAGAGCCAGGTGTTCTCCACCGCGGTGGACAACCAGCCGCTGGTGAGCGTGCACGTGCTCCAGGGCGAGCGCGAGATGGCGGCGGACAACAAGACGCTGGCCCGCTTCGAGCTGGTGGGCATCCCGCCGGCGCCGCGTGGCGTGCCGCAGATTGAGGTGTCGTTCGACATCGACGCCAACGGCATCGTGCACGTCAGCGCCAAGGACCTGGGCACCGGCAAGGTCCAGCAGGTGCGCGTGGTGAGCAACTCCGGCCTGTCAGAGGCCGAAATCCAGGCGATGATCAACGACGCCCAGTCGCACGCCGCCGACGACAAGAAGAAGAAGGAGCTGGCGGAGCTGCGCAACAACGCGGACGGCCTCATCTACACCACCGAGAAGAGCCTGGAGGAGTACGCCAGCCTCCTGTCGGAGAAGGACCGCGAGGAGATCAAGTCGGACCTGGAGCGGCTCAAGGGCCTGCTCAACACCTCCGACCCGGTCGCCCTCAAGGAGGCCTTCCAGCGCCTGGAGGGCAGCGCCTACCGCATCGCCGACGCCATCTACACGGGCCAGGCGAGCTGAAGCACCCGCCTCACGGGCGGGGGGATGCAATCGCCGGAACCCTTCCGGCGTAGAGTCAGTCTCCCCCTGTCCGTTCCGAGGTCTCAGTCATGGATCCAGTCGAAGGCGTCGTCATGGTGCTCGTGGTGGCGATGACGTGCGGCATCCCCCTGTTGGGGTTGACGCTGCGCTTCTCGCTCAAGCCCGTGCTGGAGGCCTTCATCCGCCTGCGCGAGGCCCAGCTGGGCTCCCACCCGGAGAACGCCCTGCTGCGCGAGCGCGTGGCCTACCTGGAGCGCGTGCTGGAGGCCCACGGCCTCATCGAGGACCGCCGCGTGGTGCTCCCCACCAGTCCCTCCGAGCGCCTGCCGCCCGGCGCCACGGCCCTGAAGGACCGCGAGCGCGTCTAGGCGGCGGGTGTCGTTGACCCACGCACGCTGTTGTCGGTCCCTGACTTCCCGGGGAATCCCTCCCAGGTTGTAATGGGGGGGTGGAATTCCCTTCCTTGGAGACAGAGGTCGCGTTCCTGCGTGGGCTGGTGGCCGTGCAGCGGATGGCGGACGACATCCTGGAGGACTGCCTCCAGCGCGGCCTGACGCTGGACGCGGGCCTGGACGTCTTCCTCACGCAGTGCGCGCGCATGGTGCATGCGCCCGCGGGCTTCGTGTCCCTGCGCGGCACCCGGGGGCCCGTGCTGACGCGGGTGCTGGGCGAATTGGGCGCGGACGTGTTCGAGGCGGCGCTGTGGCGCGGCCCCCGCCGGCTGCCCAACGGGCGGATGCTGTTCTGCACCCGACTGAAGCTGGGCACGCTGGAGCTGGGCGGGATGGGGCTCGCGGTGGAGGGCGCCTTCCCGGACGGCGGCGGGCTGGTGATGAAGCTGGTGGAGGCCATCGGCGAGCAGCTCGACACGTCGGTGCTGGCCTTCCTGGCGCTGACGGACGGGCAGGGCCCCCTGGAGCGGCTGGACGACCTGGCCATGGACGACACGCCGGTGCCGCGCGGGCGCATCGGCAAGTACGAGGTCCTCACGCCCCTGGGCACCGGCGGCATGGCCCAGGTGCTGGTGGCGCGGGCCCGGGGCCCGGAGGGGCTGGGCCGGCTGGTGGCCCTCAAGCGCATCCTCCCGCACCTGACGGCGGACCCGGCCATCGTCCAGCAGTTCCTGGACGAGGCGCGCATCGGCCTGCGGCTGGCGCACCCCAACCTGGTGCACGTGTACGACTTCGGCGAGGCGCAGGGGGCGTACTTCATCGCCATGGAGCTGGTGCGGGGCGTGGACCTGGACCGGCTCCTGCGCGCGCGCCGGGGGCCCCTGATGCCCGAGCAGGCGGTGGCCGTGGTGGTGCAGGCGCTGCACGGCCTGCAGGCGGCGCACGCGCTCAAGGGCGAGGACGGCAAGCCGCTGCACCTGGTGCACCGGGATTTGTCCCCGCACAACCTGATGGTGGGCTTCGACGGGCGGGTGAAGATTCTCGACTTCGGGGTGGCCAAGGCGCGCGCCCAGCGGACCATGACGCTGCCGGGCATCGTGAAGGGCAAGCCCCTGTACATGTCCCCGGAGCAGGCGCGGGGGCAGCGGCTGGACGCGCGCAGTGATTTGTTCGCGATGGGGCTCATCCTCTACGAGGCGCTCACCGGCAAGCGTGCGTTCGACCGGGGCGACGAGCTGCGCTCCATGCAGGCCATCTGCGACGAGCGGCTGACGCGCCCGGACTCCATCTCCCAGCCGCTGTGGGACGTGCTGGAGATGGCCCTGGCCAAGTCGCCCACGGCGCGCTTCTCCGACGCGCTGGAGATGGCGGAGCGGCTGCAGGACGCCCTCACGCCGGTGAAGGACGCGGAGCTGGCGCGGCTGATGGCCCGGCACTTCCCGGACCGGCTGCGCGAGCTGCAGCAGCTGGACCGCACCGAGGCGCAGCAGGGCCGCCTGGGCGTGTCACCGCCCGCGGTGGCGCAGGACCTCGAGGACGTGGACACCGAGCCGCGCCCGCGTCCCTCGCCCCAGCCCCAGAAGAAGGCCGCGCGCTGACCCCGGCACCGCCCCCGTGCTGTCGGGGAGCGGTGGCCGGGTGCCATGCCTTCACTTCACGCGACCGAGGCCTCAGGAGCGGCGCAGCGACGGGTCGTCGGACGTCGCGTTGAGGGTGCGCGGCGCGTCGACCTCGCCCTCGGTGCGGATGTCCACGTTCTCGTGGCGCACCCGCTCGGTGAAGCGGCGCTCCTCCTCGACGATGTCCTTGTGGATGACGACCTCCTCGTCGAGCACCTGGCGCTTGATGACCTCCGCCTCCTCGGCGTGCAGGGGGACGACGATGGTCTCGTCCTTGAACGCGCCCGTCACCGGCGTGTCCGACGTCACCGCCCGCCGCTCCACGCGGACCCGCTCGTGGCGCAGGGGGACCTTCACCACCTCCTCCTCCTCCACGATCTCCTTGTGCACGCGCAGCTCGCCGGCCTGCATGTCGTGCTTCTCCACGCTCAGCCGCTCCCGGTGGACGGGGATGGAGATGTCACGGTTGTCGTTCCACTCCGTCTTGGCGCGCCGCAGCTCCGTGTCCGCCTTCATGTTGGCCTGGTAGCCGACGTCCTCCTTCAGGCCCGTGGTGGGCAGCGGCGTCACCGAGGCCCGGCCCGCGTTCAGGTCCGTCTCCCGCACGCGCGTCTCCGTCACCGTGCGCTCGGACGCCAGCCCCATGGCGCCGGCGGTGCCCAGGTCCGCGCCGCTCCGGGTGCGCTCCGCCTCGGAGACCTGCTGCAGGGCCTCCTTGCCGCGGTTGAGGATGACCTCCCCGTTGCGAATCTCGCTCACCTCGGTGAAGGAGACCCGGTAGTCCTTGGGGAAGAACAGGCCCCTCTCGATGTGGAACGCGTCGTCGCCGATGGCGAAGACCTTGCCGAGCTTCTCGTCGTCGATGCTGCGGACAACCATCCCTTCGCGTACGTCCTTCTTGTTCTTGAGCATGGCTGGCTCCTCCTGAATGCCTCCTGCTGCATCACCGGGAAGGTGGGAGCGGGTCCGCGGATGAACAGTGTCTCGCCAACATGCGTGCTCAGGGCTCGCCCCCGTGGTCGCCGATGCACCCCTGCC
>NZ_SRLW01000102.1:0-30349 GCF_006518215.1 Myxococcus sp. AB025B | reverse complement strand
CCCTCCCCCACCCTGGCGAACTGACTCCGTCCACCGCTGACATGTGGGTGTGGGGCCCACTGCGCGTGGCGACGGCAGGCGGGCGTGGCGCGGGGAAGAAGCGCCAGGATGGACCGGGGGGGTGGGCGCATTCGACGCGTTGTCGACTATCCTGCGGACCACCCCCGCGCTTCGCGCTTCGCCCCAGCCCGAGTCGACTTCCGCATGAGACCCCTTGCTGAGCTGTTGCGCCATCTGTCGCGGCCTGGAGTGACGGAGCTGACCCTGGCCACGGGCCGACCGCCGATGATTCGGGGGAGCAGTGGCTATGAGCCGGTGGACCCGGCGGCGGTGACGACGGAGGACGTCGTGCGCGCGCTGCAGGCCATGGTGGGCGTGGCCCGGGCCTCCACCGTGTCGGATTCACCGTCGCAGTGGTCCGTCAACGCCAACGGGTTGGGCGCGCTGTCCATCGCCGCCCAGCGCCGGGGCGACCTCATGCACCTGAGGCTGTCACGCGCGGCGGAGGCGGGCGCCACGGCGGCGGCTCCGGCCGCATCGACGACGGCGACCGCGGCGGCTCCGGCGACCGCGCGAGCTCCCGCCGCGGCCGGGTCTGCCTCACAGGGCGCGGCCGGGTACGGCGCACAGACAGCTTCGGCGGGCTACGGCACACAAGGCGCGGGACAGAGCGCGGCCGGGTACGGCGCACAAGGCGCGGGACAGAGCGCGGCCGGGTACGGCGCACAAGGCGCGGGACAGGCCACGAGCGCGGCAGCCGGGTACGGCGCACAAGGCGCGGGACAGAGCGCGGCCGGGTACGGCGCACAAGGCGCGGGACAGGCCACGAGCGCGGCAGCCGGGTACGGCGCACGGTCGGCTGCGAGGAACGTGGCCACCGGGGGCTACGGCGCGCAGGCCACGTCACCGGGCGCTTCGGCCGGCTACGGGACGCAGGGCACCACGGGACAGGCCACGTCGCCGAGCGCTTCGGCGGGATACGGCGCGCAGGACGCGGGACAGGCCTCGTCACCGGGCGTATCGACGGGCTACGGCACGCAGGGCGCGGCGGCGCAGAACACCGCGACAGGGTATGCCCCCTCGCAGGGCGGGTATTCGAGCGCGGGCACGCAGGAGGCCGCGCGGAACCTCGCGGCGTCGCGGCTGACGGGTGGGGCCCGGGACCTGGCGGTGGTGCTGGAGCAGGGCCGCAGCGTGCGCGCCAGCGACGTGCACGTGGTGGCCGAGCGCCCCGTGCTCTTCCGCCTCGCCGGGGACCTGGTCCCCCAGGGCGGCGTGCTCGACGCCGCGCGCGTGGAGGGCATGCTCTTGCCCGTGGTGCCGGAGCGGCTGCGCGCCGTGCTGGAGCGCGACGGCAGCTGCGACTTCTCGCTCGACTCCCCGGAGATGGGGCGCTTCCGCGTCAACGTCTCCCGGCACCGCACGGGCCTCAAGGGCACCTTCCGCGTCATCGCCCGCGACATCCCCACGCTCGAGTCGCTCGGCCTGCCCCAGGACATCGCGAAGGCCACGCACCACCACCAGGGCCTCATCGTCATCACCGGCCCCTCCGGCCATGGCAAGACGAGCACCCTGGCCGCGCTGGTGGACCTCATCAACAGCCACACGTCCCACCACATCCTCACCGTGGAGGACCCGGTCGAGTTCGTCCACCCGCGCAAGAAGGCGCTCATCAGCCAGCGCGAGGTGGGCGCGCACACGCGCACCTTCGCCAGCGCGCTCAAGGGCAGCCTCCGCGAGGACCCGGACGTCATCGTCGTGGGCGAGCTGCGCGACACGGAGACGGTGCGCATGGCGCTGGCGGCCGCGGAGACGGGCCACCTGCTCATCAGCACCATGAACACGCCGAGCGCGGCGAAGACCATCGATCGGCTCATCGACCTGTTCCCGCCCGCGGACCAGCAGCAGGTGCGCCTGTCGCTGTCGAGCGGCCTGCGCCTCATCGTCAGCCAGCGGCTGATGGCGAGCGCGGACGGCAAGAGCATGGTGGCCGCGGCGGAGGTGCTGCCGGGCTCCGTCGCGCTGGGCAACCTCATCCGCGACAACAAGACGTACCAGATTCCCTCGCTGCAGCAGCGTGGCAAGAGCCTGGGCATCGTCCGCTTCGAGGACTCGATGGCGGACCTGGTGCGCGCGGGCAAGGTGAAGCTGGAGGTGGCCAAGGGCTTCGTGGACAACCCGGACGAGCTGGAGGCGGTGGTGACGGGACGCAGGCCGGGCACGGCGGTGGCCGCGCCGGAGACGCCGCAGGACAGCGCGCGGCTGCTCAGCAAGATGGGCTCGCTGATGGGAAGGAAGGGGGGCTGAGATGAACACGCCACGCATCGCCCAGTTCTTCGACATCCTGCTGGAGCAGAAGGGCAGCGACCTGCACCTGAGCGTCGGCTATCCCCCCATGGGCCGCATCCGCGGGGAGCTCACGCCCCTGCGCGAGGCGGCGCTGACGACGCAGGAGCTGGAGGGGCTGCTGTTCGAAATCGTCAACCCGGCGCAGAAGCGACAGATTGTCGAGGAGCTGGACCTCGACTTCGCCTACGGCTACGGGACGAAGGCGCGCTTTCGCGCGAACTACTTCTACAAGCAGACGGGCCTGGGCGCGGTGTTCCGCACCATTCCGAGCAAGGTGCTCACGCTCGACGACCTGAAGACGCCCGACATCGTGCGCAAGCTGGCCGAGCGCCGCAGCGGGCTGGTGCTGGTGACGGGCCCGACGGGCAGCGGCAAGTCCACCACGCTCGCGGGCATGGTGAACCACATCAACCAGACGCGCCCGGCGCACATCCTCACCATCGAGGACCCGGTGGAGTTCGTCCACGAGTCCGCGAAGGCGCAGGTGACGCACCGCGAGGTGGGTCCGCACGCGTCGAGCTTCGCCACGGCCATCCGCTCGGCGGGCCGCGAGGACCCCAACGTCATCCTCATCGGCGAGCTGCGCACCAACGAGACGATGAAGCTGGCGCTCCAGCTCGCGAGCTTCGGCGTGCTGGTGTTCGCCACGGTGCACACCAACAGCGCGCCGGCGACCATCGACCGCATCATCAACTCGTTCCCCGCGGACGAGCAGGCGCAGGTGCGCGGCATGCTCGCGGAGAGCCTGGCGGGCATCGTCGCCCAGCAGCTCATCAAGACGGCGGACGGCAAGGGCCGCGTGGCGGCGCTGGAGATCCTGGTGGGCGGCGCGGCCATCGCGGCGATGATTCGCGAGGGCAAGGTCTTCCAGATTGCGTCCAAGATGCAGGCGGGCCAGGGTCAGGGCATGCAGACGTTGGACATGCACCTGGAGCGCCTGGTGCGCGACAACGTCATCACGCCCGACGCGGCGCTGGAGAAGGCCCAGGACAAGGAGAACCTGGCCAAGGTCATCCAGCGGCTCAAGCCGGACTGGGTGCTGCCGGAGTCGATGAAGGCGTAGCGCCCGTGTCAGGAATGCCGTGGCATTTCGTCCCTCGCGCCCGCGGGAGGGGCGACATGCTCTACGGCGACGAGAAGTCCTTGCAGATGGCGCGCAGCCTGTTGCCCTCACAGTGGCGGGAGCAGGCCCGTTGGTATCGGGCCAGCCAGAGCCGGAGCACGCGGCGCGCCGTCAAGCTCCGCGTGTCCCAGATGGCGCGGGAGCCGGACCTCTTCGAGGACTGCGCCAACCTCGACGAGGATGCCGCGTCGAAGATGGGCTGGGTGGTGCACCGTCGACGCCGGTCCGACAAGGTGAACCCGTTCATCCGCTGGGCGAAGCACCGCACCGCCGAGGAGCCGAGGGACTCCCGCCTGAGTCGCATCCGGGGCACGGTGCCGGAGGGGGTCATCGGCGCCCATGCGCTCAGCCACCTTCGTGACGAGGAGCACTTCATGAGCACCGCGGAGCTGGCGCGCATGAAGGCTCGCTTCTGGCGCGGCAAGAACCGGCGCTCTTCCGAGCGGGGGCTGATGGCTCAACTGCTGCGTGAGTTGCTGCGCATTCCGGGGGGCCAGAAGGCCTTCAATGGATATCTCAAGCGCGCCAGCGCGAAGGGATGGAGCAGGCGACTCGGGCATGACGGCCAGCGCCGCGTCGTCTTCCATGGCGACGACTCGCTCCGGCTGTTGCTGGGCGTGCACGACGTGCTTCCCTTCCTGGACGCCATCGAGGTCCACGCTCGTCGGCCCCTGGACTGGCGCCGTTCCGGAAAACCCGCGTCGACCCGTTGGCTCGCGCTGGATTT
The DNA here is from genome assembly GCF_006518215.1 of Myxococcus sp. AB025B. Lineage (NCBI taxonomy): Bacteria > Pseudomonadati > Myxococcota > Myxococcia > Myxococcales > Myxococcaceae > Myxococcus > Myxococcus sp. AB025B. The sequence goes on along the minus strand of NZ_SRLW01000102.1, from coordinate 26,150 downwards.
CCTGCGGACGTTCCACCGCCACAAGGGCGACCTCGGCGCCACGCTCGCGGGCCTTCCTCTTCCCAAGCTGACGAACCTGCCTCGCGGAAGCATCGGATGATACGGACGGTGCGCGTCGGAAGTCGGTGGTGGGCGACAGGTCCCTGAACCAGGATGGGCGCATGATTCACGGTCTGGAGCAGGTGGACACCGAGCGGCTGCGGCTGCGCGCCTTCCGCGAGAGCGACGTGGAGGCGATGTTCGAGCTGCACAGCGACCCGAGGACGAACCTGGTCGATGCCTCCGCCGCGATGAGTACGCGGGAAGAAGCGCGGGAGCTGCTGTCGCGGTGGCTGGGGGATTGGGCCGAGCGGGGCGTGGGGTACTGGGCGGTGGAGCGGCGCGAGGCGCCCGGCGTCGTCGTGGGAGTCGGGGGTGTGCGGCACAAGCCGCTCGAGGGGCGGACGGTGTTGAACCTGGCCTATCGGTTCTTCCCGTCCACGTGGGGCTCGGGGTTCGCGACCGAGGTGAGCCGGGTGGCGCTGGAGAAGGCGCGGCTGCACCTGCCGGAGGTTCCGCTGGTCGCCATCATCCATCCCGACAATGTGCCCTCCGTGCGCGTGGCGGAGCGACTGGGGCTGCGCTTCGAGCGCATCATCCCCTACGGGACGGGAGACGTTCCCCACCGGCTGTACGTGGTGGGGTGAAGTCCCATCGAAGCGCCTTCTACAGACGCTCGCGCAGCCCCTCGCGGAACAGCGTGAACACGGCCTGGCCGCAGCGGTCGGAGGCATCCGCGCGGGCCCTGGCCACGCGGACCTCGTAGCGGAGGCCCTTCAACAGCAACTGCTTCGTCTCTCCGACGGAGACCGTGACAGGCGCCGAGTCGCGTCCCCGTGGTCCCTCGAAGCGCAGCCTCGCGCCACGGGTCCGCTCGCCCGGCTTCGCTTCACAGCCCGCCAGCTCCCAGTGCACCTTCAGCTCCGGCACGAGCCCCGGAGGCAACAGGACCTCTCCGTCCGGCGTCGTGGGCGCGCTCGGCACCGTGAGCAACAGCAAGCGCCCCTGCTCGTCTCGGAGCGTGTCACCCGCGAGGAGCGCGGGTTGGTCGCCATCACCGGACAGACAGCTCGCGGGCTCGCGATGGCTGGCCCACGTCAAGATGCGCCCGGTCAGGTCCGCCAAAACCTCCGGCACCGTGAGCCCGTAGCTCACGCCTCCGTGCACTTCGCCTTTCGCGTACTGGAGGACCGAAGCCCACTGGTCCGCGTGGCGGTAGGCGCCTCGCAGCTGTCGGGCCACCTGGAACTGACGCTCCAAACGAGGCCCCTTGCGCTCGAGCGCCAGCGTCTCCGGCTCCTCCTTGAAGGCCACCTCCACCCTCCCCTCTCGCCACAGCTCGTCACAGGCCCGATGCGAGTCGGTCGTCGCGGAGGAGCCCCAGGCGGGCGACGCGGCCCTGGGCGTTCGGACCTCCGGCGACGCCATGACCATGGCGCCCGCTTCCCGAGAGACAGGCGCGCGACCGCCATCGTTCGAAGAAGGCGAGGAACCACCTGACGCTGTCGTGGACGACTCGCCAGCGTCCGACCGCGCGGGCTCTGTCCGGGACAGGCACGCTGTGTGGGCGAGCGCCAACACCAGTCCCCCACTCGCGACGAGCACGCGCGACGCCGCGCGCCACCTCGGCCGCCCCCAACCGTCCCATGCGACCTCTCGCCTCATCATCGCGGATGCCCTTTCATCGCCCGGACGGGTCCACGCGCAACATGAGCGCGGAGCCACTTCGAGGGGCCTCGCGAGGCACGCGTCTCGTCGTCCCGCCTGGCCTCCGGTCCGGGCCCATCAGAGACACTCCGCGTACAGCAGCGTCCCGTCCTCGGACACGTGGAAGTCCCGGCCCTCCACCCGCCCCCGCGCCAGCAATCGCTCCCGCTTGCGGCGGACGTCCTCACGCCTGCGGCTCACCGAGCGCTCCTCGTGCGGAACCCGAGGCTGGAACCGCGCGGGCCCGCCCTTGTCATCCGGCGCGTACCGCGTGAGCAGCGAGCGCTTCACGCCGCGCTCCGCGCCGTCATCCGCGTCCCCGTCGTCGGTGAAGTCGACCTCCAGCGAGCCCCACTCGCCCACGTCACAGTCACACGAGCCACACCCCGGGAAGCTGCATCCGAGGAACCCGTCCCGACAGGAGACACACTCGTACTTCGGCGAGGAGCCACACGTCGCGCAGCCGTTGTCGCCGAACGAGTACGAATGCCAGCCGGAGTGACTCACGCCCGTGAACTGGTAGCGGTAGTTCATCACGCTGTCGTGCACCACGCTGTACTGTCCCCCCACGTCGTTGCCGTTGTGGTCCAGGTCCAGGTTGTGCCCCAGCTCGTGGATGAAGGTGCCTCGCTGCTCCTGGATGCTCGGGCTGCTGAAGCAGCCCATGCTGATGATGAGGTCATTGCCCAGCATCTCCGCCTTGCCCGAGGAGCACGTGCTCAGGCTCGTGTGCCGGTACGCCCACATCGCATAGTGGAAGTACGGCCGGCGCTCCGGGTTCGTCGACGAGAAGTGGCTGCCCTTCAGCGAATAGAAGTCCACGCCGCCCGTGCAGCTCCCGTAGCAGACCACCTCGCTCCACGGCAGCGGGTTGTCGATGAAGGCATGCAGCCGCACGCTCCCACCCGAGTCCTGCGCGAACACCGCCGCCGCGTCCGCCACCAGCCCCGCATAGGGCTGCCGGGTGAGGTACGGGTTCGTCGGGTGCTGCATCCAGTCCACCTCCACGAAGATGTCCCGCTTCGTGGGGCTCCCCCACTCGGAGAAGGAGAAGCCGTCGTTGCCGAAAACCTCCAGCGTGTCCGGGATGCCGTCCCTATCCGAGTCCTCCTCGTCGGCCTGCAGCCCGAGGAGCGGCTCCAGCGCGTCCGACAGGCCGTCCTCGTCATCATCATTGTCGTCGAAGATGGTGGACCAGAGCTCCTCGTCGTGGATGAGGCTCGCCGTGCCCGTGCTCCCGGGGAAGCGGCCCACCACCACGCGCTGCGTGCCCACGTTCTGCGTGCTCGCCGCGGTGATGAGCGGGTAGTGCTTGGGGCCGCTGTCGTCATCGTGCTGCAGGTACTCGGTGTTCGAGCGCAGCAGGAAGAGCAGGTGGTCTCCACCTCCCGGCGTGGCCGCCGAGGCCCGGAAGGTGTCCTTCGCATTCCACGCGAAGAGCACCGGCACGCCCCCGAAGGGCTGATTCGTCAGGAGGCGCTCGTTGTTGCGGTACACGCTCGCCGTGCCGCCGCGCCCGTCCGCGTAGGCGCGAACCCAGACGCGGTAGTAGCCCGTATCCGGCGCCACGAAGGTCACACACGAGCGCGTCCCGCCCAGGCAGTCATCACTCACCGCCACCTGGCTCCAGCCGTTCCTGTCCCGCAGCACATGCAGCACCGTGTCAGGCGCCGAGCCCGAGAGCTCCCGCGTCTCGAACGTGTAGCTCTGTCCGGCCTCCAGCCAGGTGCTCAGCCAGATGAAGCTGCCCCAGTCCCTCGGGGCCACGTAGTGCGGCCCTGCCCACGCCAGCATCGGCGCCAGCAGCACCACCGCGCGCAGCGCTCCCATGAAACCCTTCATCGCGTCTGCTCCCCCTGGAAGAACCATTCCTTGAACGTGTCCTGCGCCCGGGCTCGGTCCTCGGGCGAGAGCTCCCGCCACTTCTCCTGCTCCCGCGCAAGCGCCTGCCGGTAGCGAGCATCCACCTCGCGCGCCCGCGCGTCCTCGGCGAGAGGGCCGGAGAGCTTCGCGACCAGGTCGAGCGCCGCGTGGTAGCGCCGCTCCAGCCGTGCGCGAGTCTCGGGGGTGGCGTCCAGGAAGGCCCGCTCCGTGCGCGCCACCAGCGCGGACAGGTCATCCACCGACTCCTCGCGCAGCAGCGCCTGCTCCTCCGCCGTCAGCGGCACCAGCGCGTCCTTCGCGAAGCGCGCCAGCGCGGAGTCCGGGGGCACGAGGCCCGCGACCTGGACCGTCGCTCCACCCGCGCCCTTCACCTGCTCCACACGGAGCACGGGCTCCGGCATCACCTTCGGAGGGTCCTTCCTCACGGGTGACGGGGACGTGGCCACCGCAAGAGGCTCTGCGGCTGGCGCCTCACGCCGCCCGGGTGGCACCGACACGCAGATGCCCAGGGTGACGAGCACCGCGCCCAACACCCCTCCACTCAAGCCTGCTCGTGCGCGCATCCAGCCCCCTCACGACTGATGCTAGCACCCGTCCCAGGCAACGCCGCGGGAGGGCCACCTCCGCCCGGTCTCCAACACCCCGTGCTCATGCCAGGACAGGCCCTCACGGGATGAATCCTCTCTCACCCGACACATGCCCTCCGGCCCCATGGCCGACGGGACCTCAACGCGCCTGGCAGAAAAGCATCGGTCGCCCGTGACCAGGAGCGGCCCTCCCACTCAACGGACACCCGCTACCGTGTGGAGCTTGTTGTCCGCGAGCCTGACGTCCCCCTTCCGGCACCTCCCCTCCCTGGAGCCGCAAGAGGCCGGCGCGAAGACATGCGGCGAGGCCCTTCAGCTGGTGGGGCTCGACAGGCGTCCTGCTCAACGAAGACGCGTCGAAGCCCCGCTCACGGGTGCGCCTCGGCGGACGCCGGCATCTGACCCACTGAGAGCGGGAGGCCCGGATTGGGCGTGAGAATCTCGCAGCCCTCGCGCGTCACCAGCACGGTGTGCTCGAACTGCGCGGAGAGGCTGCCGTCCACCGTCACCACCGTCCACTCGTCCTCCAGGATGCGGATGTCGGGACGCCCCAGGTTCACCATCGGCTCGATGGTGATGACCATGCCCGAGCGCAGGGTGATGCCCGTGCCCTTCTTGCCGAAGTGCGCGACGTGAGGAGGCCCGTGCATCGAGCGGCCGATGCCGTGCCCGCCGAACTCGCGCACGATGCTGCACCCCTCCTTCTCCGCCAGCTCCTGGATGGCCGCGCCGATGTCGCCCAGCTTCGCGCCATGGCGCACCACGGAGATGCCGATGTCCCGACACCTGCGGGCCACGTCCACCACGTGCCTCGCGTCCGCGGACACCTCGCCGATGCAGAACGTGGCGGAGGTGTCCCCGTGATAGCCATTCAGGTTCGTGGTGACGTCCACGTTGATGATGTCACCGGGCGCCAGCCGCTCGTTCGGGTCCGGCACGCCGTGACAGACGACGTGGTTGCGGCTGGTGCAGACCGTGGCCGGAAAGCCGTGGTAGCCCAGCTGGCTGGGGATGCCGCCCCGCCGCGCCGTGTCCTCGCGCACCCACTGGTTGATGTCCTCGGTGGAGATGCCCGGCGCCAGCCGCCGCGCGACCCAGGCCAGCGTGCCGGCGGCCGCCGCGCCCGCCAGGCGCAGGCGCTCGACCTCCGCGTCCTTGAAGAGTGGAGTTCCCATGGCGGGACAAGGTGACCGTCCCGCCCGGGAGCGTCCAATGCTGTTTCAGCATCGTCCCCGGACGTCAGGGCGTGTAGCAGTTGAACTGCATGGTGTAGACCGCCCAGAACTCCCTGTCGCGGACTTCCCGACAGTCACTCGAGGGAGCATCAGAGACATCCCCAGACGCCAGCTGTGTCGTGTCATCCAATCGAGGCCAGCGATCGGTCCACGGCAAGCACCACGGCGGGCTCCGCGTGGGCGGGAAGGTCCGGTCCTCATCCTCTTCGTGCATCGACACGGAGGTCGGCGTGTCCTCGGGGCACGGCAGCGTCGAAATCGTCTCGCCCTCGATGGGCCTGGAGCCGGAGACCTGGGCACCCAAGAAGGGTTGTCCCCATGCGTCCACCACGGTGCCCTGGATGCTCAGCCCCGCGGCGGCGGGCGGCCTGGGCATCCAGGTGCGCGGAAGCGTGCCGCCCGAGCGGATTCGAGGGGTTCCCTTGGGCTGGGACGGCTCGGTGCCCAGCAGCTTCCATGCATGCTCCGGCTCCTGCCGTCCGACATGAGGGATTCGAGGATAGCAGCGGGCGGCGGGTCGCCCTCCTGCTGGATTCGGAACAGGCGCGGGGGCTGGGGGGTGCACGTCGGGGCGAGGTCTCGATAACGTGGGGGTCGTGAGCATCACGCACCTCCAGTCCTTCGTCGCCGTGGCCGAGGAGAAGCACGTGGGCCGTGCCGCGCGTCGGCTCCACCTGACGCAGCCGCCGCTCAGCCGGCACATCCTCGCGCTGGAGGATGAGCTGGGCACCCGGCTGTTCGAGCGCACCCGCCAGGGCATGCGCCTGCTGCCGGCTGGCGAGGTCTTCCTGCACCACGCGCGCCGCATCCTCGCGGAGGTGGACACGGCGGTGCTCACGGTGCGCGGGCTCGCGCCGCGTGAATCAGACGGGTGACGTCTCGCCCGCGATTTCAACGGGCAGCGACAGGGCCTCTCCCCGGTGAACGAGGGCCGCTGCTCGAACCAACTGCCGCACCTGGTGGGCGCTGAGCGGCAGCTCGCGGAAGAGCCGGTACGGAGAGAAGTCACCCACCGACATGTCGAGCAAGGGGCTCTGCCCCACGCGCTCGGCGCGCAGCTCATGGCGGAGCCCCGCCACTTCGATGACGAGCGCACAGTCCAGCGCGTCGAGTCTCTGGACCTCGAGGATCCGCAGGACGCCACCCGTGAAGTGCCCTCCCCGCTCCGTCTCTTCTGACGTGGACATCGGGCGCTTCTCTCCGCCTCGCGTCGCCCATCGGACGAAGTCACACAGGACCAGGACCGCTTCGCCATGGTCAAGCCATGACTCGGTGCGCGCCCCGCGCATACTGAGGCACCTCGCCTCCCACCGGAAGGGACCTCCCGAACATGCCTCGCAGGTCGTCTCGCCTCACCTCGTCGAAGCTCCGTGGGTGCCTCCTGCTTCCAGGTGCGCTGCTCGCGTCCGCGACCTGGGCCCAGTCCGCCAACCCCGAGACGAATCCCCCGCCGCTTGACGTTGTCACCGCCGCGTCGACTCGCACGACCCCGACGGCGCACGAAGGTCCTCACCTCCCTGGCCATGTCGTCGCGCAACCCGCGTCCACGAGCCCGACACCGCACGCAGGCTCCTCCGCCGAGAGAGAGGACGTGGGCACCACGGAGTCGACTCGTACGCCCCCGACGACGCACGAAGGTCCCCACCTCCCTGGCCATGTCGTCGCGCAACCCTCGCCCACAAGTCCGACACCGCACGCAGGCTCCTCCGCCGTGAGGGAGGACGTGGGCGCCACTGGTTCGATGCACGCGACACCGACCCCCCCAGAGGGCCCCACCTCCCTGGCCATGTCGTCGCGCAACCCGCGCCCACGAGCCCGACGCCTGACGAGGACAACCCTGAGTCAGCTAAACCTGGCTCGACCTCGCGCACCGTCGTCACGGGCACGCGGCTGCCGCGTCCCATCCGCGACGTGCCCGCCACCACCGTGGTGCTGCCTCGCGAGGAGATCGACCGCAGCCCCACGCTGACCCAGGACACGCTGGTCCGCTCGCTGCCGTCCGTGGCCACGTTCCGTCGGACCCCCAGCCTCGTCTCCGACCCCACCGCACAAGGGCTCAACCTGCGCGGCCTCGCGCCCTCCGGCGTCGCGCGCACGCTCGTCCTCCTCGACGGCGTCCCCGTCAACGACCCGCTCGGAGGCTGGGTCTTCTGGCGCTCGCTTCCACGACTGGGCCTGGAGCGCATCGAGGTCGTCCCCGGCGGCGGCTCCGCCCTCTACGGCAGCTCCGCGCTCGGCGGCGTCGTGCAGCTCATCTCCCGCCCCATCACCGGCCCCGCGCTCGACGCCGACGTCTCCTACGGCAACCGGGGCACCGGCCTCGTCGCCGCGCGCGGCGCCCAGCGCTGGGGCCCCGTCGCCGCCGCCCTGGAGACCGAGCTGCTCACCAGCGACGGCTACCGCATCGTCAGCCCCGGCCAGCGCGGCGCCATCGACGGCGACACGCCCAGCAACCACGTCGTGCTCAACGGCCGCGTCGAGGCCCAGCCCACCGACACGCTCACCCTCTCCGCCCGCGCCAACCTCTTCCGCGAGAACCAGAACGGAGGCACCCGCTTCACCACCGCCCGCGTGGAGCTCGCGCAGTTCGGCGCGAGCGCGCGCCTCCAGACCGAGGCTCGCGGCACCTTCACCCTCGACTTCTTCGGCCGCGCGCTCCGCTTCGAACAGGACCGCGCCCGCGTCGGGCAGGACCGCGCCACCGAGGTCCTCGCCGCCTCCCAGGACGTCCCCGCCAACGACCAGGGCGCCTCCCTCGTGTGGACCGCGCCGACCTGGGACGCGGGCGGCCCCCATCAGCTCTCCGCGGGACTCGACGCCCGCCGCATGGCCGGCGCCTCCCAGGAGCAGCTCTTCCCCGCCACCCAGGCCCCCGAGGCGCTCGTCGCCCGCGAGGCCGGCGGCACCCAGTGGAGCGGCGGCGTCTTCCTGCAGGACCTCTACGCCCCCATCCCCGCCCTCGAGCTGTCCGCCGCGCTCCGCCTGGATGCGTGGCGCAACACCCGCGGCCAGCAGCGCGTGGAGCGCGTCAACGGCGCCACGGACACCACCCGGTACGACGACCGCACCGAGCACCAGCTCAGCCCACGGCTGGGCCTGCGCGTGCGCCCGTGGGACACCGTCACCTTCCGCGCCTCCGGCTATCGCGCGTTCCGGGCCCCCACCCTCAACGAGCTCTATCGCCCCTTCCAGGTCGGCACCGTCCTCACCGCCGCCAACGCGGACCTCTCCGCCGAGCGCCTGTGGGGCGCCGAGGCCGGCGTCGAGGTCGAACCCGTGCGCGCCCTCACCGCGCGCGTCACCGGCTTCTGGAACGTGCTCGAGGACCCCATCACCAACGTCACCCTGCCGGGCAACGCGGGCCGACAGCGGCAGAACCTGGGGCGCGCCCGCGTGCGCGGCGTGGAGGCCAGCGTCGACTGGCGACTGTCACGCCGCTGGACCACGCTGCTCGCGTACACCTTCGTGGACCCCACCGTCACGAAGGCCCCCGGTCAACCCGAGCTGGTGGGCCGCCAGCTCGCGCAGGCCCCCCGACACCGCGGCGCCGCCAGCCTCACCTTCGAGGACCCGCGCCTGTTCACCACCACCGTGCAGCTTCGCGTCATCGGCCCCCAGTTCGAGGACGACCTGAACGAGCGCGGCATGGGCGGCGCGCTCGTGGTGGACGCCGCCGTCAGTCGGCGGCTCTTCTGGAAGGTGGACCTGTTCGCCGCCGTGGAGAACCTCTTCGACCGCGAGTACCTGGCCGGCCGCGCCGGCGTGGACACCCTGGGGCCCCCCGTGCTCGCGCGCGTGGGCCTGCGCCTCAGGGATGCACCGTGAGCCTCACGGACACTGGCGGAAGTAGTCCACGCGCCGCAGCGGCCTGGCCCCGACCTCCGGCACGAACACCGAGGTGAGCATCACGTGCGCGCGCTGTTGTGCATCCAGCTCCAGGAAGGCCCCCGCATAGTCGCGTCGGTCCGGCCCCACATTGGCGTCGAGCGTGGCCTTCACCCAGCCCTGCTGCGTCTGGACCCAATGGGCCAACGGCCCCGAGAGCCCCGCCATCAGCACGTGCACGGCGCCCGAGCTGTCCACCGCCACGCTCTCGAGCGGATGGACCTCCGGTGCGATGAGGCTCGTGCTCCAGCTCCCCTGCGCATCCCGGACGGCCAGCCAGGTCCCACCGGAGGAGCTCCACGCGACGTGCGGGACACCGGAGGAGGACAGCGCGAGGAACGGCTCTCCCCACACCTCGGCGACGACCTCCGACACCCAGGTGCCCGAGGCGTTCGTGGCGTAGTGGAGGCGCTTCTGCGGATACCCCTCGTAGACCAGGTGGGCCTTGCCTTGCCCGTCCACCTTCAGGGAGGTGAAGGCGGACCGGTCCTGGGCCCGCAGGCCCGTGTCCTCCACCACGAGCGCCCCCGGAGGCCCATGGGTGTGCATGAGGCGGTGCTCCGCGCCGATCCACATGGACAGCGCATGGAGGTGGCCTTGCGCGTCCAGTTCGAGGCCCTTCACCAGACCGCTCGCCATCCGCGTCTCGACCCAGCGGCCCGACGTGTAGCGGAAGAAGTGCGTGGGGACCTCCGTGGCGCCCTGCGCGAACTGCGGACTCAGGGCCACGTGGACCTCGCCCGAGGCGTCCACGCGGATGCCACCCGGCCAGGGCGGCGGCCCCATGAAGCCCGTCCTCGGAAACGTGCGCCAGGGCTTCGTCGTCGGCACCCGCACGATGTCGTCGGTGAACTCGATGAGGTACGCGTCACCGTCCGCGTCGAGCGCGAAGTGCGCGTAGCCCTTGGTGCCCTGGGGCAACAGGTTGCGCTTCTGCCAGCCCTGCTCGCACGCGCTCCAGTCCGACATGCGCGCGTCGACGCCCGCATCACTCAGTACGGGGCCATCCGGGTTGTGCGGCCACCCTCCCGCGTCCGGCGTCCCGCCATCCTCGTCCACTCCGCCGTCCGCCGGAGGGAGCAGCTCACCGCCGTCCCCCTGCCCGCCGTCCTCCCCCGCATCCGGCCCGGCGTCCTGCATCCCGGGCGGAGGTCCCGCGTCGTCTCCGGCATCGAGCCCCGTCCCGGGCTCGCCGCCATCCTCCATCCCCGCGTCCTGGCTCTTGCCGCCAGCGTCCTGGAGTCCGATCAATCTCCGGGGGTCGATGATGGGCTCACACGCGCACAGCCCCACCGAGACACACAGCAGGATGAGACGCAGTCGGGGAGAGGGCGAGCGGTCCACGAGCAACCTGGGGAGCGGAGACGGACCCGAAGGCCACGTCGGTGAGGAGGGAAGCCAGAGGGAACTGTAGCTGAAATCACGCGGGGGCCCAGGCGGGCCCGGTCACTGACATTGGCGATAGGCGTCCATGGTTCGCAGCGGCCTGCCGCTCACCTCGTCTGGCTTCAGCCACGTGTGCATCACATGTGCGCGGCCCTGGGAGTCCAGCTCCATCGACGAACCCGTCACGGAAGGAGGGAAGCCGAGCGGCTCGGGGCCGAGCCTCGTCCGCACCCAGCCTCCGCTCGCGTTGCTCAGGTGCAACGGCGAGCCGTCCCACACCGTCAACAACAGGTGCACCGCGCCGGTCGGGCTCACGGCCAGCGCCTCCATCGAGGCACTCTCGTCGCCGACGGACACCGCGGTCCATCCGGCCTGCGCGTCCCGCGAGGCCAGCATGATGTTGGAGCCGTCCTTCCAGGCGATGTACGGCGTCCCCGAGGCCGACAGCGCGAGGTAGCCATCGTCTCCCTGCGTGGAGACGGGCTCCTCCACCCAGGCGCCGGACGCGTTCGTGGCGTAGTGGATGCCCCGGGGTTTCCTCGGGATGAAGGCCACATGCGCATGTCCTCGGGCATCCATTTGGAGGCTCGCCCGGTAGATGTCGTCATCGAGCACGAGCCCCGTCTCCTCGACCACCAGCGCGTCCGGCGACCCATGCGTGTACAGGAGGCGGTTCTCCGGGCCGATCCACGTGGACATCGCGTGCAGGTGTCCGCGCGAGTCCACCTCCAGGTCCCACAGCAACCCGCCGGGCTTCGCGGTGTGGACCCACCGGCCCCCGGTGTAGCGCAGGAAGTGGACGGGGACGTCCGTGTCGCCCTCGAGGTAGCGCGGGCTCAAGGCCACGTGGACCTCTCCCGTCGGGCCCACGCGCACGCCGACCACGTAGGGCTGCGGCCCCAACCACCCCGTCCTCGGGAACGTGCGCCAGGGCTTCGTCGTCCCCACGCGCAGGATGTCGTCGGTGTGCTCGATGAAGTACGCGTCACCGTCCGCGTCGAGCGCGAAGCTGCCGTACCCCTTGGTGCCCGCGGGCAGCACGGTGCGCTGCTGCCAGCCCGCGTCGCACCCGCTCCACTCGGTCATCCGCACGTCGACGCCGCCATCTCCCAGCACCGGGCCATCGTCCTCGACGACACCGCCCGCGTCCCCTGCGTCACCGGGGCCACCATCCGCCCCCGCATCCTCCGGCGTGGGCTCGCCACCATCCGCCCCCGCATCCTCCGGCGTGGGCTCGCCACCATCCGCCCCCGCGTCCTCCGGCGTGGGCTCGCCGCCGTCCGCGCCGGCGTCAGCGACATCCGGGTCGGAATCCCCGGCGCCCGCGTCGGGAGGCTTCGCGATGGCCCAGGGCGACAGGACGATGGGCTCACACGCCACCACCCCCGCCACGGCGGCGAGCAGGAGCACTCTCGAGCGGAGCAGGACAACCCAATCCACGAAACACCCTGGGAGCGGGGACGACTGGAGGGGACACACCCCGCCAGGGGCATACGAAACGGGCGATTTATCCGGGCCATTTCCGCGCGGAAAAACCCGCCGCTCAGTCCACCGGGCGCAGGATGCGCAGGGGGCGCACCGGGCCGTTGAACCAGCGGCTCAGCTCCACCAGGTCATCCACCCGGCGCGCGTCCGGGAGGCTGTCCAGGAACACCTGCCCGTACGCCTTGGTGCGGATGCGCCGGTCCAGCATCGTGACGATGCCCTTGTCGGACTGCGTGCGAATCAGCCGGCCGAAGCCCTGGCGCAAGGCCAGCGCCGCCTGGGGCAGCTGGTACTGCTCGAAGGGCTCCTCGCCCCGCGACTGGAGCTGCTTGATTCGCGCCGCCACCAGCGGGTCTCCCGGCGAGGCGAACGGGAGCCGGTCGATGATGACCAGGCTCAGCGCGTCCCCGGGCACGTCCACGCCCTCCCAGAAGCTGTGCGCCGCGAAGAGCACGCTGGGCGTGTCGCGGAACGCCTCCAAGAGCTGCGCCTTGGGACGCTCGCCCTGCAGCAGGGCTTGATACGGCAGCCGGCCCGCCGTCAGCTCGTACGCGCGCACCATGTTGCGCAGCGACGTGAAGAGCACGAAGGCGCGCCCGCCCGTCACTTCACACAGCCGGACGATTTCCTCCGCCGCCGCCTCGATGAAGCCCGGCGCGGTGGGGTCCGGCAGGTGCGTGGGCAGGTACAGCGCGGCCTGGCGCGGATAGTCGAAGGGGCTGGGCACCGCCAGCGTCCGCACGCGCGTCACCGTCTGGCCGTCCTCGCCGTACAGCCCCATGCGCCGGGCGAAGAAGTCGAAGCGGCTCTCCGCCGCCAGCGTCGCGGACGTGTACACCACGGTGTCGAGCGCGCCGTACATCCGCTCGCGCAGCTCCTTCGCCACGTCGATGGGACTGGCGCGCAGGAACAGGCCCTTGCCGCGCTGCTCCGCCCAGTACACGTGGTCCGTCGACTCCGCCTTCTCCAGGAAGGTGAGCTGCTCCTCCAGCTCGTCCGCGCGGCGCGTAATCGCGGCCAGCTCCGGCTCGCGCTCGCCCGCGGTGAAGGCGGACAGCGCGGCCAGCCCCTCGCGCACGCCGCCGAGCGCGCTGGTGAGCTTCGCCATGCCCTCCGCCTGGAGCGTCACCGACGCCTCGTGGCCGGACAGCCCCAGCGCGCGGGGCGCCTGCGCGAAGAAGGCGTCCGCGCCGGTGCGCAGCCGGGCCGCCAGCGCGCGCAGCATGGCGTGCCGCGAGTCCTCCTCCTTCAACGCCGCCACCGCGTCGCGCGCCAGCTCCTCCAACCGGTAGTTGGAGACGCCCACGCCGAAGTGCCCGCTCGCCGCGTCCTCGAGCGCGTGGGCCTCGTCGAAGATGACCGCCTCGTAGAAGGGCAGCACGCCCTCGGTGCGCTTGCCGGAGCTGCGCAGGGACAGGTCCGCGAAGAACAGGTGGTGGTTGACCACCAGCAGGTCCGCGTCCTCCGCGCGCCGCCGCATGCGCGTGACGAAGCACGTCTCGTACAGCGGGCAGCGCGTGCCCACGCACGTCTCGGACGTGGTGGACAGCCGGGGCCAGGCACTGAAGGACTCGGGCAAATCCAGCTCGCCGCGGTCGCCCGTCTGAGTGTCCTGCGCCCAGGCCTTCAGCTTGGGCCAGTAGCGCGACTCCTCGCGCGTGGCGAACTGCGGGTCCTTGGAGAACGCCTCGTAGCGATGCAGGCAGAGGTAGTTGTTGCGCCCCTTGAGGTAGGCCGCCTCGAAGGTGAGGCCCATCTTCTCGCGCAACAGCGGCAGGTCCTTGAAGAAGATCTGGTCCTGCAGGGTCTTCGTCGCAGTGGACACGACGACGCGCCGGCCCGACAAGAGCGCGGGCACCAGGTAGGCGAGCGTCTTGCCCGTGCCCGTGCCGGCCTCCGCCAACAGGTAGCTGCGCTCGGCGAAGGCCCGCTCCACGGCGCGCGCCATCTGGAGCTGCTCCGGGCGGTGCTCGTACGCCGGCAGCGCCACCTGGAGCGCGCCCCCTGGACCGAGCAGGCCATCGACGGACAGAGTGGGAGAGACGGGGAGCGTCATCGGGAGTGGCCAGCCTCGCGCAAGCGGCCCGACACGATAGCAGCCACCCGCGTCCGGAGCCCGTTTCCGACCACCCGCGAGCGCCACGGCCCGCATGGCCGGCCGCCTGGCGACGGGGCGTTTCGCGCGGGAGGATTCGTCAGGGCACGTCGCCGGACAGGAGCACGCCAACGCGCTGGATGATGAAGGCGGACATCAGCAGCACCACCAGGAAGAGCACCGCGATGGCCACCCCGCGCATCCGCCGCGTCAGGAGCGACGCCCCCTCGCCCTCCCCCTCCGTGGGCACCACCACCGTGGCGCGGCGGACGATCTCCTCCCGCGCCCGCTGCGCCACCGCGTCGTCCGGCGCCCGCGCCAGTCGCACGCGGTACAGCCTGCCCGCCGTGGCCAGCTCGCCGCGCCCCATGGCCAGGGTCAGCAGCCGGTCATGCGCCTCCCACTGTCCCCACTCCCCCGCCAGCCGGCGCCACTCCTCGCGCAGCGCCTCCGAGGGCTGGTGCTCCGACTCCACGAAGTTGGCGTACACCAGCCCGCACTGCGAGCAGGACGTGTCCACCTCGCGCCGCGTCGACACGCACTTGGGGCAGTGACCGGGCGGCGGCACGAAGAGCGCTTCGTCGTCCAGCGGCGGCGCCGCGGCCACCGCGCCCCGCACCACCCGCAGGGCCGGAGCACCGGCGCGCGCGGCGGTCTCCAACACGGGCTCCTCCGCGGGCCTCGCGCTGGCGAGCGGCTCGCCGCCCACCGACGGCGTCACCGCCAGCGGCTGCGCGGCCCGGGCGCGACTCTCCGCGCCGCACCGCTGACACGACACCACCAGCCCTCCGGACTCCAGCCGGTAGGACTCCAGGGGGATGAGCCGCTCGCACGCCTCGCACTGGAACTTCATGACACCACCTGACGCAGGGGCACGGGCATCGCGCAACCGATGAGGGCCAGCAGGCACAGCGCGCAGATGAGCTTGCGCATGGGGCTGAGCGGCTCCTGCGGGTACACGACCTCCGGATGCCCGAAGCCCACCACCTTGCTCGTCACCAGGAGCCACAGCCCCCAGGACGCGGTGACGAAGAGCGTGAGGAACAGCAGCACGGCGGCCATCAGCCGCCCCACCCAGTGCGCGTGACGCCCCAGCACCGCGAACGCCAGGTGCCCCCCATCCAGCTGCCCCATGGGCATCAGGTTGAGCAACGTGACGAGCAGACCGAACCAGCCCGCGATGACCACCGGGTGCACCAGCACGTCCTTCCCCTCCGGCAGGGGACCCAATGCCAGCCACGTCAGCCCCTGCATCAACAGGCTGTCACCAAACAGGGTCTGCACGCCATGGAAGGCTTGCTCCGGCGCGGGCGGCGCGTGGGTCACCTTCGCCATCACCCAGGTGAAGAGCTCCTTGCCGTAGACCCACAGCGAGGACTCGCCAGGGAACTGCGAGGCGACCTGCGGCGCGTCCACCACCGCCGAGTGCGACAGCCCCCAGTAGAGGATGGGCAGCGCGACGACCAGCCCCGCCAGGGGCCCCGCCGCGCCGATGTCCACCAGCGCGTTGCGGTGCGGGATGCGGTCTCGGATGCGGATGACCGCGCCCAGCGTGCCCACCCCCAACACCGGCAGCGGGATGAAGTACGGCAGCGACGTGTCCACCCGGTGCAGGCGCGCCAGCACGTAGTGCCCCATCTCGTGAGAACCGAGAATCGCGAGCAGGGAAAGGCTGAACGACAGCGCGCGCGTGGCGGCCTCGGTGGAGACCTCGTCGGGCGAGTACGGGCGCTGGAAGTGGAAGTAGAGCAGGTAGGACGTGAAGGTCGTCGCCACCGTCAACAGCAGCAGCAAGAGGTGCAGCCAGTACCTGGGCGCGGGACGTGCGACGGGGACGGAGTCCATTCAGGGAGCCTCGGGTTCTGGGCTAGCAAGGCGAGGTGCGCATTACAACGCGGGCGCGCATCCACCATGGCCATACAGTGTGTCCGGACGGACCTTGACATGGGGTCGACATCTGGTACGACCGCGCCCGCTTGAAGGTCACTTTCAAACGGACGTGCGCCCTCGTGGGTGCTCGCCCACCGGACAAGCGACACTCACTCGAGGGGAAAACCATGAAGAAGCTCATCCTGTCGGCCGTTGCCGCGTCCAGCCTCATCGGCTGCACCAGCGTCGAGAGCGCCGTTGTCTCCGGGACCGAAATCGCCGCCAACGGTGAGGCCGTGGCCGTCATCCAGACGAACGCGCTGGGCCTGACCGCCATCTTCCACATCATCGACATCGTCCAGAGCGATCTGGACACCGTCGTCAACAAGCTCCTCATCGCCGAGGCGAAGGCCATGGGCGCGTCCAAGGTCGACCTGAAGACGGCCAGCACCACGCCCCGTCACGGCATCTACGCCCTGGCCGGCACCATCATCGGCATCACCTCCTCCAGCGCCACCGGCGTGGCGGTGAAGTAGTCAGGCAGCCGGCCCCTCAGGGTTCGGCGACCTTCGGAGGCCCCCTGGCGACAGGCGGGCCTCCTTGCATTTCAGCCCTCCTCCTGCCCCACTCGCGCCCCATGTCCCCTCGCCTCTTCGTGTGCTGTGTCGTGCTCGTCCTCGCGGGCTGTTCTCGGAAGTCGGACGACGTCGCGGCGCTGGCCTCGCAGGTGAAGACGCGGCTGGTCGAGCGCGACCGGAAGCTGTCCGGCTACGGCATCGCCGGGACGGTGAAGGACGAGGGCCAGGACGCGGTGCCCTTCACCTTCGAGCACCGCGCGCCGGACCGCATGCGCGGCACGCTGGGCGAGCCCCCCGCGCGCATCTTTTCGTGGGACGGCACGCACCTGTTCGAGCAGCTCGACGGGGAGAAGCGCTTCACCACGTTCAAGTCGGAGCTGCCTCCGGCGAAGCTGTCGGGCTTCCTCACGCAGACCTTCAGCGCCTTCATCCCCGAGGGCTTCCGCGCGCCGCTGGTGTCGCACGGGGCCACGCTGCGCCGGGTGAAGCACGCGCGCGCCGAGGAGGCCGTGGAGCTCTCGTTGTCGCTCGGCGGCGAGGCCCAGGGAGTGGAGCTGGTGTACGTGCTGCGCTGGCCGCAGCTCGACTTCCTGACCAAGCGCTCGCGCTCGCCGGACGGGGCGGAGGCGGAGGTGCGGATGGAGGAGGAGCACTGCGACGCCCAGCTGGGCCTGTGCGTGCCGAAGAGGCTGAGCCGCTGGTTGGGAGGCCGCAAGGTGGGCGCGACGGTGCTCACCCGGGTGGAGCTGACGAAGCCGCCGCCGAACGACGCCTTCACCCTCGTGGCGCCCGAGGGCTACGATGTGAAGACGCGGACACTCGTGGAAGCCACGGAGGTGAACCCTCCCTCGGGCGGTTGACCCCCGCCAGGTGCGTCCCCACTTTCGCCCGGGAGGCGAGTGATGGTGGAGAACGTCATCTTCGACGTGGATGGAACGCTGGTGGACTCGGTGGACGAGCACGCCGAGGCGTGGCGACGCTCGTTCCTGCATTTCGGACGGGATGTTCCCTTCGCGCACGTGCGCAGCCAGATTGGCAAGGGCGCCGACCAGCTCATCCCCGTGTTCTTCAACGACGAGGAGCTGGAGCGCTTCGGCAAGGAGATTGAAGAGTACCGCTCCAAGCTGTTCCTGGACGAGTTCCTGCCCAAGGTGCGGCCCTTCCCGCGCGTGCGGGAGCTGTTCCAGCGGCTGCGTCAGCAGGGGCGGCGGCTGGCGCTGGCGTCCAGCGCGAAGGACGAGGAGCTCAAGCACTACGTGCGGCTGTGCGGCATCGAGGGCCTGTACGAGGCCAAGGCCAGCAAGGACGAGGTGGACAAGAGCAAGCCCCACCCGGACATCTTCGAGAGCGCGCTCGCGCGGCTGGGCCGCCCGGACGTGAGCACCGCGGTGGTCGTGGGGGACACGCCCTATGACGCGCTCGCCGCCGGCAAGCTGGGCCTGCCCACGGTGGGAGTGCTGGCCGGAGGCTTCCTGGCCGAGGACCTGCGCGCGGCGGGCTGCCGCACGCTGGTGAAGGACGCGGGGGAGCTGCTGCGGCTCGCCGAGGAGTCCTCGGTGGAGTGGCCGTGGAACGGGCCGGGCGCGTCGCCCGCCGCCAAGGATGAAGAGCCGCGCTGAGCGCGTGCGCCGATGCGCCGCCGGACTCCGGACGGCGCATCGGGTCCTTCTCTCCCGCTGGCGCACGTGAGGCACCTCGCCGCGTCGCCGAGCCCGGCTCGATATCGGACGGCGCATCGGGCCCTGCTCTCCCGCTGGCGCACGTCAGGCACCTCGCCGCGTCGCCGAGCCCGGCTCGATATCGGACGGCGCATCGGGCCCTGCTCGTCCGCAGGCGCGCGTCAGGCACCTCGCCGCGTCGCCGAGCCCGGCTCGATATCGGACGGCGCATCGGGCCCTGCTCGTCCGCAGGCGCGCGTCAGGCACCTCGCCGAGCCCGGCTCGATACGTGATGACGGGACGTGCCGGGAAGCTGGGGCGTCGCGCTGACGCGTGACAGGCCAGGCGCACCATCCCACGCGAGCTGGGAACGCCTGACCTGGGGACCGCTACTTGCGCGAGCGCCCACCGCGCGAGGTCCGCCGGGCGGAGGTGCCGCGACGGCTGGTGGTCTTGCGCGCCGTGCCGCCGCGAGAGCGGCTGCTCGTGGATGAGCGACGGGCCGTGGCGCGCCTGGCGGCCGTGCGGCGCGCGGTGGACTTGCTGCCGGAGCGCGTGGCGCGCGTGGGCTTGCGCGCGGTGGACTTCCGGCTGGACGTGGCGCGCTTGGTGGCCGTCCGGCGGCCTCCCTTGCTTCCGGCCTTGCGCGCGTTGGCGCGGGCCTTGGGACGACGGCGCGCCGCCTTCGCCTTGCTGCCGGAGCCACCCTTCATGCCGCCACCGGTGAGCTTGTTCACCGTGGCCCAGGCCCGAGCCTCCGCGGTCTTCTCCGAAGTGCCCTTGTCCTCGTAGCCCTTCTCGATGTGCTCGGCCATCCGCTTCTGTTTCGCCGTGTACTTCGCCTTGCTTCCTCGTGCCATGCGTCGCCCTCCGGGCTGTGTGCTCCACCGGCACAGGGCCGGCCTTGCCTGGAAGGTGCGCAGCCACCCATGCACAGGGAAGGGGCGCGGCAACTTCTTGCCACCCAAGAGGTTCGAGCCGTGCGAGGCCGGACACCGCGGCCCCTCACCCGGAGCGCATCCGATGAACCGACGCACCCGCATCCTCGCCGCCACGCTGCGCCTTGCCCTCGCGTGGGGACTGACCGCCTGCGGCCTCGATTCGGACGAAGCCGCCGCGCCCCATGTCCGCGAGGCCGCGTCCTACCTCGCGCTCGCCGAGGAAGAGGGCGGGCTCGGCGAGGACGCGGTGGTGGACGCGGACACGCCACGGCTGGAGGCCATGGTGGAGGAGGAGCTGGAGGACGGGCGGACCGAGCCCACGGACACCGGTGACGTGTGCGACTTCGAGGCGCACCGCGCTCGGGTCGTGGCCCGCCATGACGAGAACGGGGATGGTGTGCTGGGACGGCGAGAGCTTCGCGCGCTCCGCGTGGACCTGGGCGAGCGACGCGACAGCCTCGACTCCCGACGGGTGCACGAGGGCCGGCGTGTCCGACGGCAGGCCTTCTGGCGTGTGCGCTGGGTCTTCGACCAGGACGCGGACGGCGCGCTGTCTCCCGAGGAGCGCGCCGCGCTGGGGGATGCCATGGAGGCACGTTGCCAGCGCCTGCGTGCGCAGCGACTGGAGCAGTACGACACGAACGGCGATGGCGTCCTGGATGAGACCGAGCGACGGGCCGTGCGTGAGGCGCGGCGCGCCCGCTGGGAGCTGCTGCGACGGGAGCGGCTCCAGACGTACGATGTGAATCGCGATGGTGCGCTCGATGCATCGGAGCGCGCGACGCTGCGCAAGGCGCGCGTGGAGGCGGCCTGGAAGCGGCGCGCGGAGGTGCTCACCACGTACGACACCGACGCGGACGGCGTGCTGAGCACCACGGAGGCCTTACCGCTGAGAGAAGCCCTTCAGCAGCGCATCACCGAAGGCCACGACGCGGAGCGCTGAGCCGCTGCGTCCGCGCGCCGCCGAACCGGCACGAAGCTGCGGGGTCCACCCGCTGCGGCGGACAGGGTCGCTCGAACTCCCCCATCGACACGAAGCCGCTGCGTCCACCCGCTGCGGCCGCCAGTCCCGTGGTGCCCCACCGATACGAAGCCGCTGCGTCCGCTCACGGCGGCCGCCTTGCCTGAGGAACCTCACCACCAACACGAAGCCGCTGCGGCCACCCGCTGCGGCCGCCAGGCCGTAGTGCCCCACCGACACGAAGCCGCTGCGTCCACCCGCTGCGGCCGCCAGTCCCGTGGTGCCCCACCGACGCGAAGCCACTGCGTCCATCCGCTGCGGCCGCCTGGCCCGTGGTGCCCCACCGACACGAAGCCGCTGCGTCCACCCGTGGCTCCGCCCTACGGGAGATCCCCAGGAGCCCGGATCCACGCATGGAGCCATGACGTCCTCCGTCGTGTCGGGCGGGCTCGCAGGCCCACACCGAGCCCCTCGCCCTCCGGATGGAGGGCCCGGCCCCTGGAGGAGATTCCCGGCCCGCCCTCGCCGCGGGCCTCGTCCTCCGGGGCCCGCTGGCCTCGCGGACGGCGCGTGCACATCTTGCCGACCACGCGACAAGGAGAAGGTCCCTGGAACCCGCGCTCATCGAGCCACCCCGCCGGCTGCCCCTCGACGAGGGCCCCGCGGCTTTGGTCGTGAACACGCAGTCCCGCTCGGGCCGGGAAGCCTATGCGCTCGCCAGGAGCGCCCTCGCCTCCCGGGGTGTGGTGCTGGCGGAGAGCCATGCGTTGTCCAGAAGCGGACGACTGCGCCGCGTGCTGGAACAACTGCTCGAGCGGGGCACGCGCCGCATCCTCGTCGGAGGTGGAGACGGGACGCTGAGCGGCGCGGTGGGCCACCTGCTGGGTCGCGACGTGACGCTCGGCGTGCTGCCGCTGGGCACGGGCAACGACTTCGCGCGCTCTCTGGGAATCCCCGCCGACGTGGAGGCCGCGTGCGACGTCATCGCCCGGGGCTACGCGGCGCGCGTGGACGTGGGCCTCGCCAACGGCCGCCCCTTCCTTAACGCGGCGAGCCTGGGCCTGGCCACCGCCATCGCCAGGCGCCTGACGAAGCGACTCAAGCAGCGCGCCGGCGTGCTCGCCTATCCTGTGGCCGCCGCCGCCGAGGTGATGGACCTCAAGCCCTTCCGCATCCGGCTCAAGGCGGACGAGCAGGAGGTGGAGATGGACGTGCTCCAGCTCGTGGTGGGCAACGGCCGCTACCACGGCGCGGGCATCATGGTGGCGCCGGACGCGCGACTGGATGACCGACGGCTGCACGTCTACGCCATCGAGGCCCCGTCGGCGAGCTCGGGCCGCGACGGCACGGGCCTGGGCCAGCTCCAGGACCTGGCCACCCTGGCGCGCGTGGCCCTGTCGCTCCGCAGCGGAGAACATGTGGACCACCCCGCCGTCACCTCGCTGCGCGCCGCGCGCCTCTACGTCGAGGCCACGCCCGCCCAGGAGATCAACGCGGACGGGGAGCTCATCGGGATGACGCCCATGCGCTTCGAGGTGGCCCCCGCGGCGCTGCGCGTCTACGCCCCCGCGCCCTCCTGAATTCCGAATTGTTTCAGGGTGGCTTACGCTGGCCTCTCCGCGAGGACGAGCCATGCGACAGCGTTTCCACCGTCCCTTCATCATCGCCGCCTTCCTGGCCCTCTGCGCCGTGCTCCTGCTCTGGCTCCGAGTCCCGCATCAGGGCGAGGCCGCGCCCGCGAATGAGCCCGCCCCGCCTCGCCCCCTCAACGGCGAGACGACGCGGCCCGCCCCTGGAAGCTCCGCGCCCGCCACGCCGCGTGACACGCCGGTGACGCCCGACGAGGGGGCCTTCCTCGTGCGCGTCACCGGGCCCCAGGGGCCCCTGGCGGGCGCGAAGGTGCGCGCCTTCCGCCGGCCTCCCGATGAACGCCGCGAGCCCACGTGGCGACTCACCAGCGAGGGGACCACGGGCCCGGACGGCACCGTCCAGCTCCCCGCGCGCCCCGGTGACTATCTCGTCACGGCGCAAGCCCCGGGCCACGCCCCCGCGCGCCGCGAGGCCACCCGGCCGGAGGACCTGCCCCGGACGGTGGTCGAGCTGACGCTGACCGAGGGCGTGACGTTGCGAGGCCGCACGGTGGAGGAGAACGGCGGTGAGCCGGTGCCCCTGGCCGAGGTGACGCTCCACCCCTACCCGGGCACGGCCTTCTCCTGGGCCCAGCCCGTGGAGCTCACGGAGGAGGCGGCCACGGCGACGAGCGACGGCCGTGGCCAGTTCGAGCTGTCCGGCCTCGCGCCCGGCCGCTACCGGCTCACCGCGCAGGCGCCCGGCTTCAGCCGCCGCGAGCTGCTCTTCCTCCACGTCCCGCGGCAGGGGGAGCTGGTGGCTGTGGGGCGCGGGCACGCTGGAGGGGTATGTCGTGGACGCGAAGGGGCAGCCCGCCCCTGGCGCGCGGGTGCGGGCCACGGGAGGCCTGACGCCCCTGGAGACGACTTCGAGCGAGGGCGGCGGGTTCGCGCTGGAAGTGGGCATGGGCAACTGGGTGCTGACCGCGCAGCGTGGCGACGCGGTCGGTCGCGCGCCCGGGACGTTGTTCGTGGGCCCCGGCCAGACGCTGCGCGGCCTCACCCTCACGCTGGGCGCCGAGGGTGGCCTGACGGGCGAGGTGCGCTCCACCGACGTCGCCTTCCCGGTGCGCTCCGCGGAGCTGGTGGTGCACCCCGCGGACAGCCAGGGGGAGCTCGCGCGCACGACGCTCGGCGGTGGCGGCATCTACCGGCTGGGACTGCCTCCAGGCAGCTACGACGTGGTGGTCCAGTCGCCGGGCTTCTCGCGAGGCATGAAGGCGAACGTGGAGGTCGGCACCGGCGTCTTCACGCAGCTGGACTTCGAGCTGGAGCCCGCGAGCGCCAGCCTGCAGGGCATCGTCCAGGACGCGCGCGGCACGCCCGTGGAGGGCGCGGAGGTGCGCCTGGACGCGGGCCGCCGCTCGGGTGTGGCGGCGCGCACCACGCACACCGACGCGAGGGGCGCGTTCGCGTTCCGGGAGCTGGTCCCCGGACAGGTGCACGTGCGCGCGCGGCGCGAGGGCGTCCAGGGATGGACGGAGAAGGTGGAGACGCTGCTGCCGAAGCGGTCTGTCTGGACGACGCTGGTGCTGGCGGACACCGGCATGGTGCAGGGCCGCGTGACGCAGGCGTCCGGCAAGCCTCCGTCCGAGCCCGCGCTGGTGCGCGCCGTGGCCCGCACGTCGACGGGCGGCGGCGCGGCGAACATCAGCTACGCGGAGACGGACGCGCAGGGCGTGTACTCGATGGAGCTGCCCGCGGGCGTGTACCAGCTCACCGCGGTGCTGCCGCGCGCGCGCTTCATCTACTTCCAGGACGATGACCCCAGCGTCACGGTCCATGCGGGGAGCGC
The DNA here is from genome assembly GCF_006518215.1 of Myxococcus sp. AB025B. NCBI lineage: Bacteria > Pseudomonadati > Myxococcota > Myxococcia > Myxococcales > Myxococcaceae > Myxococcus > Myxococcus sp. AB025B. The sequence continues at coordinate 2,417 of NZ_SRLW01000102.1, read as the reverse complement.
GGTGCAGCAGGACCTGGTGCTGCTCGAGGAGCGCGGCATCTCCGGCACGGTGCGCGAGCCCTCCGGCGCCCCCAGCCCCTTCGCCATCGTCGCGGCGGTGCAGGGCGGCGACATGCCCTTCATCCTGCGCGTGCAGGCGAACGAGGAGGGCACGTTCGAGGTCCCCACGCGTCCCCAGGGCGCGCCGCCGCTCGCGGAGCTGGCGGCGTACAACGCGGGGCGCACGGTGAGGGTGCCCTCGGTGAGCGAGGGCCAGGGCCTGGTGGAGCTGCGGCTGAAGCCGGCGGCGCGCCTGCGCGGGAAACTGGTCGCGAAAGGGGGTCCCCCCCCCGGATGGCTTCACGTTGACGCTGACGGAGGCGAGCGGCGAGGAGCTGCCCTGGGAGGCGGAGGCGCCGTCGACGCGGCACTTCACGGGTGACTCGTTCGAGCTGCTCGACGCGCCGGGACAGGCGCTGAAGGTGCACGTGCGCGCGAGAGACGGGCGCACGGGCTCCGCGCAGGTGGCGCTGACGCCGGGCGGCGCGAGCGAGGTGGAGGTGGAGCTCGAGGGGACGGGCGCCGCGGCAATCGCGGGGCGCGCGGTGTGGGCTCGCAATGGGGGACCGGCCGCGGGCGTGGCGGTGTTCCTGGACCAGCCCGTGTCCGCGAAGCCCGACACGCACACCGGCCCGGACGGACGCTTCCAGCTCCCGGACGTGCGCCCCGGGCCGCACACGGTGCGCCTGATGCCGTTCGAGGGCCGCGTGGAGACGCGCGCGGTGAAGGTGAAGCCGGGCGAGACGACGGACGTGGGCGACGTGACGGTGTCTCCGCGCCGCGCGCAGCCGGGCACGGTGGGAGCGGGCTTCAGCGAGGCGCGCGGCTCGGTGGAGGTGGCGTGGCTGACGCCGGACGGGCCCGCCGCGCGCGCGGGCGTGGTGGTGGGAGACCGGCTGGTCTCCGTGGATGGCCTCGTGGTGCGAGACCGCGCGGAGGCGGAGGCCAGGACACGGGGCACGCCGGGCTCACCCGTGCGACTCCAGGTGCGACGCGAAGGGCAGGAGCGCGAGCTGTTCGCCACCCGCGCGGAGTAGGCCGCGCGGCACGCGCCCGTCCCTGCGTCGGGCTACACCTTCTCCAGCACGCGCGAGAGCACCTGCGCGGTGAAGTTCACCAGCGGAATCACGCGCCGGTAGTCCATGCGCGTCGGGCCGATGACGCCCACCGTGCCCAGCACCTGCTCCTGGTTCCCGTAGGGGCTGGCGATGACCGTCACGTCCCCCGCGGCCGAGAAGTCGCTCTCCGCGCCGATGAAGATCTGCATCTCGTTCGCGCGCTGCACCCGGTCCAGCAGCGACAGCAACCGGTGCTTCTCATCGAGCGCCTTGAAGAGCGCGCGCATGCGCTCCACGTCCGCGAACTCCGGCTGCTCCAGGAAGGAGCCGGTGCCCTGGATGAGCACACGCTCCGTCGTCGGCAGGTCCGTGGCGGCCGCGCCCAGCTTGAGCGCCTTCGCCGTCAGCGCGTTGTAGAGCGCCTGCTCCTGGTCCATCTCCGCGCGGATGCGCTCGCGCGCCTCCTCGAGCGGCACCTCGTGCAGCAGCTCCGACAGGAAGTTGCTCGCCCGCAGCAGTTCGTCCGAGGTGATGGGGAAGTCCACCGTGATGGCCTTGTTGACCACCTGCCCGCTCTGCCCGACGAGGATGGCCAGCACCCGGTCCTCGCGCAGCCGGACGAACTCGATGCGCCGGAACACCGCCGAGTCGGGCCGAGGCGTCACCACCACGCCCGCATGCCGCGTCAGCGAGTGGAGGATGCGGCTCGCCTCGCCCAGCATCTCCTCCAGGTTCGCCTCGTGGAACAGGCCCGCGTGGATGAGCTCCCGGTCCCTGGGCGTCGGGTCCTTCAGCTTGACGAGCGTGTCCACGTAGAAGCGGTAGCCCGCATCCGTGGGGACCCGGCCGGCCGACGTGTGCGGCTTCTCCAGGAAGCCCAGCTCCTCCAGGTCGGCCAGCACGTTGCGCATGGTCGCCGAGGAGACCTCGAACCCGGGGCGCCGGGTGAGCTGCTGGCTGCCCACCGGCCCGCCCGTGGAGATGTACTCCTGCACCACGGCTCGCAGGACTTCCTTCTCGCGTTCACCCAGCTCTTCGGACATCCAGGCGCTCTCACTTGGGAGCCCGTGGCCCACCACCTCGCGGCCACCGCTCCAGCACCCAAGTCTAAGAAAGCGCGTCCACAGGTTCAATCCACGCCCCCTCCGCCGAGCGGCCGACAGCGGGCCCCCACCGCGCCCCGTCCGCCAGCGTCCGAGCGGGCGTGCACTCGCACTGTATCGCCCGGGAGAACGGCCGACTGTGGGGTATGGCAATGCTCACATGGCCGACGGGGTGTGCCGACGCTACAAGCCGCGCCACCGTGACCGCCTCATCCGC
>NZ_SRLW01000101.1:0-30439 GCF_006518215.1 Myxococcus sp. AB025B | reverse complement strand
CCGCGCAGCTCGTGCTGAGCTTCCTCGACAACGGCTTCCGCCGCGTCGTCCCCCCGCGCAACTTCCCCATCCCGCAGCCGCCCGTCCGCAGCCGCGAGGCGCTCAACACACCGAGCGTCACCGCTCCGCCGCAGTAGTCGTGGCGGTGGGCCCTTGGACTCCCGAGGGCCGCGCGCGCGGCCCCTGGGACGGCCGGGGCCTTCCTCTCAGAAGGCGAAGTCCCGCTCCAGCGTGTCATTGCCCGCCTGCACCGAGAGGTGCGCGGTGCGAGCGCCGGTGGCGGAGGCCGAGGACAAATCGAACGACAAACCCTCGGGCCCGTTCGTGGGCTTGAGCGAGGGCCGGCCGGGGCTCAGGAACACCGCCGCCGTCACCGTCCTGCCCGCCAGGGGCTGCACCACAAGCCGCACGCGCTGACGCTCGCGCACCAGCACCACGCGGAAGTCGCGCCGCTCCTCCAGCACCTCGCGCTGCTCCGGGTGGCGCGCCGAGGACGGGCGCTGCGACACCGGGGCGCGGGAAGAGCGCGCGGCCCGGGCCACGCCCGCGTCGCCCTCGTCCATCTCCAGGGCCTCTTCAATCGCGTCGTCACCCTCGCCCAGCGCCAGCACCGCCTGGGCGCACTCGCCACAGCGCGCGGTGTGCGCGTCCACGCGCTCGCGCTCGTCGGCCGTCATCAGGCCCATGTCGAAGCGCCACAAATCATCCCGTGTGAGGTGACGACGGGGAGGCGCATCCACCGGCGCGGCGTCCGCGATGTCCGCGCGGCACTCGGCGCAACCCTGGATGTGGGGGGTCGGACTCTGGGGGCCGGAGGTCCACGTCGCCACCAGGTCATCGCAGCCGGCCCGGGCACCGAACCACCAGGCCTTGTCCTGCTCCGCGGGCTCGAGGAGCGCTTGCTCCTGGCGACGCTGCGGGTTGAGGGGAATGAACCAACGGGCCCTGGGAAGCAGCAGCGCATCCAGGTTCCCGAGCGACTCCAGGAAGCGGTCTCGATTTCGCGCCGCATCCCCCTGCAAGTCGCCATGCAAGCCCTCCCAGGCGGCGAGGGCAGATGCCTGCGAGGCGGCCCTGTCACGAGCGGCAAGTCCCTCCAGCGCCGAGGCGCGCCACACCTCGGCCTCCTCCCCCCCGTCCAGCGCCACCTCCATCGCCTCTTCCGCGGCCCTCAACAGCACGGGCTGGAGCGCCTGCGGTTTCTGCGCCTGAAGCCAGGTCTCCACTTCCGGTCGACCGAGGCCCCGCAGGGCCGCCTCCACACCTTCGGTCCCCCACTGGGTCGCCCGCCTCAACAAATCTCCGGCGGCTTCGAGGACGACTCCTGGGGGGACACTGGCGGCGGTGAGCTGGGAGCGACGGGCGGCAGAGCGGGACATGGCTTCGGTCTTCATGACTTCATTCCTCCTGAATACCCCGGGGTGTGGCCGGGAAGGAGGCTCACGCTTCCTCCCCTCGTGGCGACTCGCGCTGGAGATCCAGCAGGTAGAGCTTCAAGTAGGCCTGCGCGCGACTGACGCGCTTGTAGGAATTGACCACGGTGATGTTCAGCCGACGCGCGCATTCCTCGTGATCCTCCACGTCCTCGTGGTGATACAGCTCCCATGCCGAGGCCTCCTTGGGGTGCTCCTGCTGGAGCCGTGCGAACGCGGCCCAGTACAATTCCTGGGCGTCCGCGCGCTCCTCCGTCCGCCTGCCCATCTCGACAGCGCGAGCCCGCTCGGAAGGCGGCTCCTCCATGACGTCATCGGCGTCCGACGAGGGCGCCGCGAGCTCCTCGCGGTGCCGCCGGTAGAAGTCGATGGCCACGTGCTTGACGATGCGCAGGAAGAACGTCTTGGGAGACGCACTCCGGCCCGGCATCTGCTGGGAGATGCCACGGAACTGGTCCAGCCCGCGGTCGAGGAACTTGCCGACCGCGTCCTGATAGAGCTCGTCGCCGTCCGCTGGGGAACCGCGACCGTAGCTCGCCTGAATCTTGCTGATGACGTACCGGGCAGGCCGGCTCCACCGCTGAACCAACGCTCCGAGCGGGCCCCCAATGGGCTCGTTCGTGGCGCGGCGGCGGACCACCTCCGCGAACAATTCGTCATCCGTGAGCTGCTCGAACACCGGAAGGACCTGGGAGCTGTGCCCGGAGAAGTGCCCCGGGAGATGGGATTACAGGGATGTCGCGCGGCAAGGTACCACGTTGGCATCCGCAGGCAGCCTCCGAGTGGAGCAGGGGTGCCCAGGCCACCCGGACGACCGGACAGTCGTGGCACCCACGAAGCCCGACGCCCGGGTCGCCGACTTCCTGACAGGATTATCCCCGGGGCCGTCCGGGAGGGGGAACGGGAATCTTCCGGTCAGGAACGTGGGGGCCCCCCGTCCCTGGCCGCATTGCTGCCGGGCGCCTGCCCACCCTCCCGCTTCCAAGGAACCCTCAGTCATGTCCCCCCGCACCATCGTCATCGGAGACCTCCACGGCTGCCACGACGAGGCCCTGGAGCTGCTCGCCAAGGTGGGGGCCACGTCCAGCGACCGCGTCATCTTCGCGGGGGACCTGGTGGACCGGGGGCCCAAGCGCCGGGAGTGCGTGGAGCTGGCCATGCGGCACGAGGCCATCCTGGGCAACCACGAGGAGACGACGCTGCAGCAGCGCCACCGCGCCGCCGAGCGGCTGAATCCCGACCACCTGGAGACCCGGCAGGTGCTCGAGCCCGAGCACTACGAGTGGATGGCCCGGCTGCCCCACTACCTGAGGCTGCCCGAGCACAACGCCGTCGTCGTCCACGCCGGGATGATGCCCGGCCTGCCCGTGGAGGCGCAGGACCCGTACCACCTGCTCCACGCGCAGTGCATCCAGCCGCCCGCGAAGAAGAGCTACTGGCCCTCCAAGGCACCTGCGGGGTGGACGTTCTGGACCCACCACTGGAAGGGCCCGGAGCGGGTCATCTTCGGACACACCGTGTTCGACCAGCCGCTCGTCACCGAGCACGCGGTGGGCATCGACACGGGGTGCGTCTACGGACGCTCCCTGACGGCGGTGGTGCTGCCGACGTGGGAGCTCGTCTCGGTGCCGGCCCGGAAGACATACCGGGGCGGCAAGGACGTGGCGAGGTTCCCGGTGCATGGCGACGTGTGCGTCTACTCGTGAGCACCCGTCACCGACGCGTCGACTCCGACTGAAAAGCTTCGCGCCCGGCCGACAGGGCCAGACACGCAATGAGAGGTGCGGGTTCGAATCCCGCCGGGGCCGTCAGGCTCCGTAGTTCAACGGTAGAACACTGGACATTCAATCCAGCATCACCGGCCTCGTCACTCGGGCGCACCTTCCTTCCTCCTCACCCCCAGCTTCGCGCGGGTGGCCGTGCCTCGTGCACCTGACGCCCCCCGTGCGCTCCACGCGCGGTGCACTCCCAGGGCCCTGTCGGGCTCGAGGTCCGCCCCGCGCCTGACCCGCCGCACGTCCCGAAAGGGGGACTCCCCATGTCGACGAACCCGAACACGCAGCTGTTGCCCGAGTCCCAGCGAGGCCCCGCCGAGAAGCTCCTGGACCTGGTGCTCAGCGGCTCGGCCCACCTGTGGCACAACCGTCCGGGCCTGGACGTGGGGGGCACGTGGGTGGCCGCGGCGCACGCCACGCCGGCGCAGCGCGCGGTGGGCAAGCCCGTCAAGCCGGGCCTCTTCGTGCCCGCGGCGGTGAAGCTCTACCGGCAGCTGCTCGACATCCACCAGCTCAACTCGGAGCTGATGGCGCACTTCGCGTCGTACGCGCTGACGCAGACGGACTGGCGTGACCTGAAGGTGGCCACGTGCGCGCTCATGCTGGTGCAGCAGCACGCGGGCCAGCCGGTGCGCGGTGACGACGGCCAGGTGGCGTTCCACGACGACGACTACCGCTCCATCGGCGAGGCCATGGTGCTGCACTACGAGCGCAAGTCCACGCGCATGCTCACGCCCAAGGCGGTGCTGCGGGTGGCGGAGCTGCTCGAGCTGCCGGACATCGCCAGCCTCAACCGGCAGGCGGGCTTCGGGGACCCGGCGTCGCGCAAGCCGCCCATGGGCCGCTGGAAGCGCGTGGCGTCCAGGTGGCTGGCCGCGCGTGAGTCCAACCTGTCGATGCTCCAGGGCCTGATGAAGGCCGGCTACAAGGAGACGTTGAAGAAGCTCTCGCGCAAGGCGGGCTACAAGCCGCTCACGCAGGGCTTCTTCGAGGTGCTCGGCTGGAAGCAGAAGCAGGCCGAGGGCGGGCACCGCACAGTGGGCCTGAGCGGGCTGACGTTGGTCAAGCGCGAGCGCTTCGACGGGCTGTCCGAGGCGGAGATCTGCGAGTGGATTGACTCCGAGCGGCTCTCCTACAAGGAGGTCGTGGGTCGGCTGCCTAAGGACGTGGGGATGACGCCGGCCATCATGGCGGCGCTGTTGCCCTCGTTGTCGGACCGCGACCTGCGGCTGATGACGCCCACGCTGGAGGAGCTGGGGTTGCTGGCGGAGCCCACGGTGCGCGCGCGCTGGGAGAAGGCCGTGCAGACGGCGACGGACCAGCGGGCGCTCAACATCGCGAAGAACGTGCGCAGCGAGGTGCTGCGCCAGAAGCTGGAGGAGGCGAGCGACAACGCGGCACGACAGGCGGTGGCGGAGGCGACGGCGGAGACCGACGTGCGGGTGATGTTCCTCATCGACAAGTCGGGCTCCATGGACGGGGCCATCGAGAACTCGAAGGAGGCGCTCGCGCGCATCCTCGCGGGCTTCCCGGTGGAGAAGCTGCACATCGCGGCGTTCGACACGATGGGCACCGTGCTCCGGCCCAAGGCCTCCAACCGCACGGCGGTGCAGCACATGCTCGCGGGGCTGAAGGCCTCGGGCGGCACGACGCACGCGGCCGGCGTGCACGCGCTGCACCGGGACGGGATGAGGGTGCCGGAGGGGGCGAAGCTGGTGGTCATCGTGGTGGGCGACGAGGCGGGCGAGGCGGGTGACCAGTTCGCCCGGGCGTTCCGTGACGTCGGCTTCCCGGTGGCGGCGATGGCGCTGCTGGTGAGCGTGGCGGGTGGCCGTGGCAACACGGTGCGCACGTGCGCGAGCCAGCTGCGGGTGCCCTTCAGCGAGGTGAACGTGGACCAGTTCGCGGACCCCTACCAGGTCCCCCGGGTGCTCAAGGCGCTGCTGGACGCGCCGACGCTGCCCGGGGCCAGCCAGTCCGGCTGGGTCGAGCGGGTGATGCGCACGCCGCTGTTGAAGGTGGCGTGAGCGCGAAGTCGCGGTGAAGGCAAGGAGGCGTCATGGACTACCGGAAGTTGCTCGGGAAGGTGGAGTCGGCGGTGCTGCCGTATCTGGGCGGCGGCACCGTGGACACCGCCACGCGACGCCTCCGCGTCACCACCCCCGTGGCCCCGGGGTGGTGGCGCTTCGAGTTGAAGGGGCGCGAGGCCACCGCCCGTGAGCCCGCCGGGCCCGAGGGCCTGGAGGCGCTGCCGCGGGTGCGCGGCCATGTCTGGGGAGCGCGCCTGGTGCTCGAGGGCGCGGTGGCACGGCCCCTGGAGCTGATGCCGGAGGACGAGCCGTCACCGCTCGCGCCCGTGAGCGCGCGGCGCTGGCACGACGGCGCGCTGCTGTTCGACGGCGTGGAGTTCGAGGGCGAGGCGGAGGATGCCGCGCGTCGGGCCTTGGAAGAGGGACGGCCACTCGCGTCGGTGAAGGGCGTGAGCGCTCCGCTGCGCGCGGCGTTCGGCTATGCGCTGCTGGAGGCCGCGTCGAGGACATTGGACATCCGCTTCGCCCCCGCGGAGACGCGAGGGCGGGTGTTGAAGGTGGCCGAGCTGGGCCGTCCGGAGGCGGAGGCCTGTCTGCGGGCACTCGCGCAGGAGCGGCGGGTCCACCAGCGGGCGCTCGAGGCGCGGCGGGTGGCAGAGCAGCAGCGAGCCTGGCTCGACGCCCAGACGGTCCGCACCACGGCGCTGGCCCAGGAGGCCCGTCGACAGGTGCTGTCGGGCGACGTGTCACGGGGCGCACCGGTGGGAGACCACTCGCGCGCGGAGGTGGCGCTGCAGGGCGCGGGAGCGCGGCTGCTTCATCATCGTCGCATGGCGGGGAACCAGCTGGAGGTGACGTTCAGCTTCATGGGGGAGCGGTTCGTCTCCATCGTGGACGCACGCACGCTCCAGGTGTTGGACGCGGGCGTGTGCCTGGCGGGAGCGGACAGCGAGGTGACGCTGGAGAGCCTGCCCTCGGTCATCCGCGAGGCCATCGACACGGACGTGCTGGTCATCACCCGGCACGCGTGAGACGGGAAGAGAGGAGGAGCCATGTCGTCGCATGAGGTGTGTCTGCTCATCGGACGGGACGAGGAGGTGCTGTGGTGCGAGGCCTCCGACAGCCCCGTCCTGCTGCCCGACTCCCGCGCGCGCTGGGAGGCCATCTGGTACTGGCGTGAGGAGCTGGTGGAGGTGGCGCACAGCCATCCCGAGGGTCCACTCGGCTTCTCCGAGGAGGACGAGACGACGATGGCCGCGTTGACCGAGGCGCTCGGACGCGCGCCCCGCTTCTCCGTCGTGGCCCCCGGCGGCATGGTGGCCCGCGAGGACGGCCGCGACGTCTGGGTCTCCGAGGAGCCCTGGTGGACCGGTCCCCTGCGCGAAATCTCCGGCATGCGTTACACGCCGATGGCGCGGGCCTGACGTCAGCTGGGACGGCGCCACAGCTCCCGGAGGTCCTCGGGGAGCTGGTCCATGACGTCCTCGGCCTCGCCCTCGGAAATCTGCGCCCGCACCGAGTTGAGCACCGCGCGGACCACGGGCTCCACTGCTTCCGGGTTGAGCGCCAGGTCCTCGCCCACGCGCGCGAGCAGCTCCTCGCGGCCAAAGCCCTTGGGCAGCTCGTCCTCGTGGCGCTCGCAGCGGTGCAGCAGCAGCGTCAGCTTGTTGGGGAGCTGGGCCTCCAGGTCCTGCGTCTCGCCCTGGGTGATGCGCTGCTCCACCGCGCAGAGCACGGACACCGCGGCCTTCTCGGCCACCGAGGGCGACATGCCGCCCCGCTCGCACAGGTGCTTCAGGAAGGCCGCGTAGTGCTGGCTCGCGTGCGCCTCCTTCCGACGGGCGCGGCGGACCTCGATGGGCAGGCCGCCTCGCTCGTTCGAGCCGTCCGTCGAAGAAGACTCCTGCCCTTCGCGCTCCCGCTTGTCCGTCATGGCCGTGTCCTCCCAGAGTGCCTTCGTGGGGTCAGGTTGCCCACGGCGCACGGGAGGAGCACCACCCGCTGGCACGGCGGAACAGGCCGCCGGCTCCCCGCCCGCTACGCGGCCTTCTTCACATAGGTGTCGTAGAGGGCGCCGAAGAAGAAGCGGCCGAAGCGCAGCAGCGTCTGCCACTGTCCCACCGCGTCTCGCGCGCCGAGCACGCGCAACGTGGAGAGCTGCTTCGCGAAGTCCGCCGGGTCCAGTGACAGCACGCCGCGCGCGACACAGGGGCCCGAGATGTCCATGCCCCGGTACACGGAGACGAGCAGCCGCGTGGTGTCGGCCCACAGGTCGAAGCCCGCATCGTCGTGGACGTCCTTGTACCCATCCAGGAAGAAGCGCTCACCTGACTCGGCGACGAGCGGCAGCAGGTAGCGCATCCGCCGCCCGCCAGGACGTGCGCCCTCCTGGGTCATCAGGTGCAGCTCGCCCCCCTCCACGACGAGCGGCCGGGGCGACAGCGCCAGGGCCTCCACCATGCCGGAGAGCGCCAGCGGGTGCAGTCGGTCCTCGAGCGTGCGCTCCAGGTCTCGCGTCTCCACCGTGACGACGAAGCGCAGACGCGTGGCGCCCTCGCGCTTCGGGTCTCCCGCGACGAGCTCGTGCTCATGCACCGCGCCGGACACGTGGCCGTACATCGTCTCGGAGAAGCGCACGCCCACCGGCGTCCGCGCGTCGGCCGCGGGTGCCTCCAGCGCGGGCGTGTAGTCGATGTGCCAGCCTCGCCGACGCGCCAGCAGCGCGACGGAGCGCTCGGCCACCGCGGAGATGGTGAACAGCGGGTTGGTCCCCAGGGACCTCGGAATCACCGAGCCGTCACTGACGTAGAGGCCCTCGTGGACCTCGTTCCCCTCATACCCCGAGAAGACGCGCCCCTCGTGGTCCACCACGCCCGCCCCCGCATGCTCCGCCATGACGCAGCCTCCGAGCGGATGGGTGCACAGGACCTCGTGTCCGGTGAGCCGGTTCCACAGCGGGTTGCGCACGAAGGTGCCGCCCAGGGCCGCGGTGGCCTCGCGCAGCCGCTGGTCCACGCGCGCGAGCTCCGGCTGCGTGCCCACGTCCGGCCAGTGCACCCGCACCCGGTCCCCTTCCATGCGCAGCTCTCCCACTCCCGCATCGTGGGACATCACGAGGAAGGTCTGCGTGTTGCGCATGGCCCCGTGGTACGGGCCACGCACCGCGCTGTCCGCCACCCGGGCCAGCTCCTCCAGCTTGTCCTTCAGCCCCGAGTCCATGTCCTCTCCGCCCACCGCAGCCGCGGCGGACAGCAGCGCCAGCATCGGCTTGCCGAACGCGCCCGGCATGGCCCCGTTCTCGATGACCATGCCGTCCTCCTGCCGGGGCGTCCCACGCTCGTCGATGATGCCGCAAATGGTGGGCCCCACCGGTTCGCGGCCTTCCGGCGGATTCACGCCGTGACCCACGCCGTTGACGGGCACGTCCGTGTTGTAGCCGAAGGCCATCACGTCCCCGTTGGCGCTGAAGCGCTGGCCCAGGTGCTTCGACAGCGGCAGCCCCAGCGAGCGCGAGCGCATCAGGATCTCCGCCGTGCCCATGGTGCCCGCGGCGAGCACCACCAGGTCCGCCGTCAGCCACAGGTCCGGCGCCTCGAAGCGCTCACGCCCGGTGTTCATCGGCCGGTAGTAGATGCGCCAGCGATTCCCGTCGCGCGCCAGGTAGCGCACGGACACCTCGGTGAAGACCTTCGCGCCGTGGCGATGCGCGTCCGGCAGGTAGTTCATCAGCACGGAGTTCTTCGCGCCCTGGTTGCAACCGGTGAGACAGTCGCCGCACAGCGTGCACGCGCCCTGCCTCACGCCCGCGTCGTTCACCTGCTCCTCGAAGGAGACCGCCAACGGGGGACGCTTGAAGGTGCCACCCATGCGACGGGCCGCGCGCTCCATGGCCTCCAATGAGGCCAGGCGCGGCGAGGACTCCGGATAGGGCGTGGGCCGCAACATGCGCTCGGCCCAGATGAAGCCATCCTCCAGGAGCCCGGGCACGTCCTGACGGAACGCCTCCGGCCAGCGCGAATCCTGGAGCACGCGAGGGTCCGGCCGCAGCGTCACGCCCGCGTTGATGAGCGACGTGCCCCCCAACCCACACCCCGACACCACGGCCACGTCGCCCCCCCGGTGCAGTTCGAACAAGGCCGTGGCGCGGCCCAGGTCGACGTTGCTCTCCGCCTCCATGTGGACCTGGAGCTCCTGGGCGAAGTCCGCCTCCGTGCGCGGGTAGTCCCCCGGCTGCAGCTCACGCCCCCGCTCCAGCACGCACACCTGGCGCCCGGCCCTGGCGAGTCGGCTGGCGGTGATGGCGCCGCCATACCCGGACCCCACCACGACGACGGGGTAATGCGACGCCAGCTCACTCCACCGGGATGACAACCTCCGCATCGACGCTCCCACGGGCGACCCCCACCTTCGCTGCGCCACCCTCACGAGAGCGCCCACGCCCTCTTCGCGCCAGGTGGCCGGGGACACGTCCGCCCGGGCCGTGCTCGCGCCCGGAACCGTCCCCATCTCGAGGACTCTGGACATAGAGGTCGTCGGGCCGTCGGTCAAATCCAGGGAGGTCGTCTCACTCCAGCTCCGCGGCCTCGCCGTCCGCGCGGCGCAGCGCGTTCACCATCCGGTGCGCGTGACGCGTCGTCTCCGGCTCGCGGTACTTCGGGCTCGCCCGCAGGACCAGCTCCACCGCCGTGGGCAGGTCCATCAGGTGCCCCGGCGAGACGTACACGGGCTGCACCGACTTGCGCGTGCGGACCGCCATGCCCACCACCTCGCCCTTGTGGATGATGGGCGACGTGGAGCCGCGCGCGTCCCCCAGCTTGCCGTGCGTGCCGACGAGCAGGGACTTGGCGCACCCGATGGAGGGGATGCCGAACAGCAGCCCACCGTGGCTCGCGATGCCCAGCCGTCGCGGATGGGCGATGCCGTGCCCGTCGAAGATGAGGACGTCGGGCCGCATCGAGAGCCGCTCCCACGCGACGGCGACCACCGGCAGCTCCCGGAACGAGAGCAGCCCCGGCACATACGGAAACCCGAGGGTCACCGCCGAACCCGCCTGGGCCACGGGCACGAGCGTGCCGGCGTCCAGCACCACGACTCCGCCGAAGCCCGTGTCCCGCCCCTTCTCCGTGGACACGTCCGCCCCCGCGACGCGCTCCACCCTCAGGCCCGGCGGGGGCTCGAGCACCACCCGCTCCCGGAGCTCGCGCTGGAGCGCCACGGCCTCCGTCGGCGTGACGTCCCAGCGATGCATCCGAGCTGACAGTTCCATGTGTGACACGCCTCCTCTCGCCTGCCCCGAGGATGCGTCCCCGCACCGCGACCGCAACCCGGGAGGTCACCCGAGGACGTCCTGGGCGTGGACCAACCAACGCTCCCACCGACTCCCGGGGCGAGCCCCTGTCCCCTGTCGCACTGCCCTCCAGGTCCAGCCTGGAATGCACGGCCGCCGTGCCTACCGTGCAGCCTCCCAGGCATCGGTGAAGCCGCTCCCACGGACCTCTGCTTCGCGCCGCGCCTGGGACACCAGAGGGCCGGCCCACGGGAGCGTCGCATGTCCGGGAGTATCTGATGCGTCGAGTCCTCGCAGGCTGTCTCACGGTATCCGCGCTGGGAGCATCGCTTCCCGCCGCCGCTTCGGAGTGTGGCTACACCGCCGCCGGGTGGAACGCCCCCAACGGCGCGGTGGTGTTCAGCCGCAGCAACGACGGGCCCATCCGCAACGTGATTGATGCGATTGGCGAGTTCCGTACGCACTCCATGCTCTCCCACGGCCCCACCGGCGGCGTCACCCACGCCACCATGAAGGACCCGGCCCAGAACAACTGGCCCACCGTCTGTGGAACACCGCTCGTCGCGTCGCAGCTCCAGTATGGCTACCCGGGCCTGGAGCAGGTGAACCAGGGCGGCATCTACCACTACCTCTACGATGCGAACGGCCACGGGCCGGACTGGACGGCGTGGCAGCTCGGTGACCCCGCGGGCGCGGCCCGCATCGCGAACAGCCTCTGGTTCAACCACCCGTACGTCAGTGATGTCTCGCGCGTCGATGGAAGCCAGCGCATCGACCGGCCGCTGTGGAACGGCTCGCGCGTGCCCTACTCGCTGTTCCAGTACCGGGACCTGGAGGCGGCGCACGAGATTCCGGGCAGCGCGGCCAACAACGGCATGGTGTGCTCCACCTTCCTCGCCTACGCGCACGTCTACGCGGGCAAGGGCCCCGTCTCCCCGTACACGTACCCGCACGAGGTCACCGCCAACGCGGCCAACTCCGTCCACTGGGGCGTGCATGGCCAGTGCAAGGAGTCGCTGGGCTGGTTCGAGAACGTCGCGCTGAGCGTCATCTGCCCCGTCTTCTGGAACGTGTGCACCAACGCCGGCAACCAGGTGGCCAACTGCATGTCCGCCAACCGCTGCGACACCAGCACCAGCGTCATCTGGCGGCAGGTGCGCGACGACCCCAACGCCACCGCCACCTCCATCAGCCCGGACCGCATCGGCGGCTGGGGCGTGCACCCGTCCAACGTCACGCTGTGGGCCAGCGACTACTCCCATCAGCTCCAGTGGAACTCCGGCGGCAACGTCTACGGCTGCTGGCAGTGAGCCCTCACGCGTCGCTCGAATCGACAGGAGCCCTGGATGACTCCCACGCAACCCTCACGGTGGCGCAGACGCAGGACGTTCATGCTCGGACTGGGAATCGCGGCGCTGTTGGCCGGTGTAGTGCTGCGCTCGAACGAGACGGACACACCCCCCGCCCCCGAGCCCTCTCCGGTCCTCGACGGCACGCCCGCTCGCGCCGAGGTGCGGACCACCGCGGTGTTGCCCTCGCGAACCGAGCACGCGCGGAGGCCCACCGCTCCGCCTCGCGTCCCCGCGCCCATCATCGACGAGGTGACGGTGGAGAAGCGGGAGGTCTGCTCCGGCGAGGACAACCTCATCAGCGTCCGCGCCCACTCGCCGGACGGAGACGATACCCACCTGCACGCCACCATCGGCGCGGGCAGCGGCATGCGCGTGCCCCTGCGGGTCTGGCGGATGGCGGATGGGACGTACGAGCTGCCCACCGTGACGGTGTTCGGCAAGGACAACGTCGCCACCCAGGCGCGCGTGCCCCGGTACACGGTGAAGGACTGTGAGCCGGAGCGGCAGGTGGACATCTTCTCCCGACGCGCGCCCAACACGGAGGAGGAGTTCGAGTTCCTCGCGCGCATCCTGGAGCGTCCCCGGACCGGCGGCGCGCCCACGCCTTTCACACCCGTGAAGTTCGTCTGGACCTTCGACGACCGTCACTCCGTGACGACGAGCGCGCCCCGGGTGACGCACTCGCTGCGCCCCGACCCGATGCGGCCCGCGGCGCTGTACTCGCAGCACCTGGTGAAGGTGGAGGCGTTCGATGCGTCCGGGAAGAAGGCGGCGGGACGCTCCTCGCTCCAACTCCTCGATACGACGTTCGAGAACTTCGCCAAGAAAGGCATCGTCACGGTGCTCGCGGTGGGCTCGCCGCGCTTCCCCGTGGAGGACGCGCAGGGCGTGGTCCGTCAGACCTTCCAGCTGTCCCATCGCTGGAAGCGTCCGGTGCGACTGGAGCGGGTGACGGCGCTGCGCTCGCTCGTCCCGGAGGCCGAGGCACCGCCGCTTCCCGAGGACACCGCCGAGGTGAGCCTGGGCGTGGACCTGCTCCCCGTGGGCCAGGACGTGGAGGTCCCCGTGGCGCTCGACACCCGCGCCGAGGCTTCGGTGACACACGTCACCTATCTGCTCGAGGGAACCACCGAGGATGGACATCCCGCGCGGGGGACCTTCTCCATCATGCGACCGCCTCCCCGCCCCACGCGCGAGAACAGCACGCCCGTGTTGGACCCGGTGCTGCTCGCGAAGGTCAAACGCGCGCGCGAGCTGCTCGGCCAGCCCTTCGTCACGGATGAAGACCTCTGGCGGCTGGAGCGTGAAGGCCGCTTCAGTGACTTGAAGGTCCAACGCGAAGGCCCCTGAGGCCACGCCGTCCAGCCGGTGGGAGCGACCACTCCCACCGGCTCGGCGACCGGTGAGGACCCCGTCGCCCACGGCCCGGCGCCACCATGCTCCCCTGGGGGACGCATGCCCTCCCCGCTCCTGCCACTGCTCCTGCTCGCGCTCGGTACGAGCGAGGCCGGCCTCACGGACACCCCACCGACGGAGGCCCCGTCGGCCCCGTCCCTGGCGCAACTGGAGCGGAGAATCCTCGGGCGAGGCTGCGAGCCCCGACTCCTGGGCGACGCGAGCCGCCGCTTCGTGGAGGCGCAGCTCCTGTGTGACGGACACCTGTCCTTCATCCTCGTCCAGAAGTCCCTCGCGGGGAGCCCCCTGCCCGAGACTCCCAGGCGCCTGAAGGCGCTCCTCGACGACGCCCTCACACGGGCCCGCGCGCCCTTCCTGCGGGACGGCGTCACCGTCGTCCAGGGACACTCGCTCCCGCGCAGCGTGCTGTACCGGGGCTATGTCCTGTTGATGCTCGCGGGCATGGAGCGCGCGGGCGTGTCCGACGCGCGAAGCACCGCCCTGTTCGACGCGCTGGCCGCCCAGCTTGTCGAGGCGCTGGAACGACAGCTCCTGCTGCCCTCCTTCGGCAAGTCCATCTGGCCGTGTGACAGCGCGCCCGCCGCCGCGGGGCTGCTCCTGCACGGACGGCTGCGTGGCGACGCGGCCTCGCTCGCGATGGGTGAGCGCCTCACCGCCCGACTGGTGGAGCTCGCGGCCCTGCCCTCGGGCTTTCCCACGAAGGTCGATGCGCGGGGCAAGCCCGTGGAGCCCCTGCCTCGCGGCACCACCCTGGCGTGGACGGGCGCCTTCCTGGCCATGGGCGCGCACCCTTCCGCCGCCACCTTCACCTCCGCGCTGGTGAAGGGACACTGTGACCACCCAGGAGGTGCCCTGCTCCCCTTCGCGGCCTGTCGGGAATGGCCTCGCGGCGTGAAGGGCAAGGAGGACTCCGCCAGTGGCCTCCTGCTCCAGGGCGGCTACTCCGTGGGCGCCAGCGCCCTGGCCCTCGCCGCCACGCGACTGTCCCCGGAGCATCAGGACTGGCACGCGGACCTGCGCAACACCGCGCGGGAGATGGGCATCCGTCCGATGCTCGAAAAACCACACCAGCATCCGCTGGAGGCCTCCCTCTATTGGTGGGGAACCACCGCGCGCCCCTGGTAGGCAATACGCCCCCATGTCGGCATTCCGCGCTTCGTTCAATGACAGACGCCCATCTCATCCCTCGGGACACAATCAGGATTAAGCCGACTTACAAGTCCATCCGTATCATTCGGGGAGACCCAGTGCAGGGGGATGAGCCATGAATCGACGCACGACAGCGATGACGCTGGCCATGGGTGGACTGGCATTGTTGGGGGGCTGCTCGAGCAGCCGGCCCACCTGCAGGGACGCGACGGCCACCGCCGCGCTCCTCGCGCCGCCTCGGGAGAAGTTCGTCGAGGTGAGCAAGAAGGTACCGGGCGAGTACGTGGTGGTGCTCAAGGAGCCCGAGGCCAGCCTGGAGCCGCTCGCCGTGGCCCAGCTCACCCAGGGCCTCACCACGAAGTACGGAGGCACCGCGTTCTCCGTGTACGAGCACGCGGTGCGCGGCTTCGCCACGCGGATGACGGAGGAGCAGGCTCGCGCGCTGTCGCAGGACTCCGCCGTGGCCTTCGTCCAGGAGAACGGCGTGGTGTCCATCCGCGAGAGCCAGCCCAGGCCCACGTGGGGCATCGACCGGGTGGACCAGCGGCAGCTGCCGCTCGACAAGCTCTACATGTACAACGCCACCGGGCTGGGGGTGCACGTGTACATCCTGGACACCGGCGTGCGCTTCTCCCACAAGGAGTTCGGCGGCCGGGCCTCCGTCGGCTTCGACGCCATCGGCGACAGCATGAAGGGCAATGACTGCCATGGCCACGGCACGCACGTGGCGGGCACCGCCGCGGGCAGCTCCTACGGGCTGGCGCGCAACGCCACGGTGCACTCCGTCCGGGTGCTCGGCTGTGATGGCAGCGGCACCACGGCCGGCGTCATCGCGGGCGTGGACTGGGTGACGAAGAACCACAAGTCGCCCGCCGTGGCCAACATGAGCCTGGGCACCGACACGGACCCGGCGCTCGACGAGGCGGTGCGCCGCTCCATCGCGTCGGGCGTCGTCTACGTGCTCGCCGCCGGCAACGAGTCGGGGGACGCGTGCAAGCACTCGCCCGCCCGCGCGCCGGAGGCCATCACCGTGGCCGCCACGGACACGAGCGACAAGCGCGCCCACTTCTCCAACTACGGTGACTGCGTGGACGTCTTCGCGCCCGGCAACAAGATCACCTCCGCCTGGCACTACGGCGACTTCCAGACGCGCGTGCTGAGCGGCACCTCCATGGCCGCGCCGCACGTGACGGGCGTGGCCGCGCTCTGGCTGGAGCTCAACCCCCAGGCCACCCCCGACGCCGTCGCCAGCGCGCTGTTCGCGAACGCCACCGAGGGCGAGGTGCGCAGCGCGGGTGAGTGCACGCCCAACCGCATGGCGTACTCAGGCTTCATCGGCGCCTTGCCGCTCACCCCCACGGTGAGCACCCCGCCCGAGCCCTCGCCGACGACGGTGAGCGGCGAAGGCGCGAAGTAGGCATCCGGCCGCGAGGACCCTCCCCCTCGCGGCCCCCGAGGGCCGGGCTCCGTCTCCACGGCGGAGTCCGGCCCTCGTCTTTCCAGCGCCTGGGCGCCCACGGTCAGGAAGCCGCGCCCGCCCGCGTCCCGCGAGCCACCCCGTCGGCCGCGCTCCCGCGTCCCACGAGGGCCCCGCGAGGAGCCCCCCATGGCCACGCTGAACATCACCTACGACGGCATGTCCGCGGACGTGCCGGTGGAGCTGGACCGCCCCATCTCCGACGCCGACGTGCGCCGCATCGCCACGGAGATGGTGCGCTCGGGCGGCGTGCCCGGCCTGCACCTGGCGCACCTGCGCGAGGACGCGTTCCAGCACTTCATGGTGGACCGCTTCCGCGGCGCCCGCGGCGACGAGCGCATCTACCTGCGCCCCAAGGTCCCCTTCGGCGCGCGGTGAGGTGACGTCATGCGCATCGTCTTCTGTGGCGTGGGGGCCATCGGCTCCCAGGCGGCCGTGCTGTGCCGCAACCTGGAGGCCACGCTGGTGTTCATCGACTTCGACCGCGTGGAGTCCAAGAACCTGCTCGCGCAGGCCCACGTGAAGCCCTCGGTGGGGAAGAACAAGGCCGAGGCGCTCAAGCTCCAGCTCCTCAACCTGCACGGCGTGAAGGCGGAGTCCTTCGGCGTGCGCGTCACCCGCGACAACGTGGCGGCCCTGTGCGGCGGCGCGGACCTGGTGGTGGACTGCTTCGACAACCAGGACAGCCGACGGGTGCTCTCCGGGTTCGCTCGGGAGGCGGGCAAGCCGCTGGTGCACGGCGCGGTGAGCGCGGATGGCACCTTCGGACTGGTGCGCTGGGACGAGCGCTTCAGGCCGGACGCCGAGGACAGCGCCGGACAGGCCACCTGCGAGGGCGGCGCGCACCTGCCGCTGTTGGGATTGCTGGCCGCGACGCTGGCTCGCGGCATCCAGGACTTCGTCAAGCACGGCACCCGACGCGACACGCTGGTGAACCTGTCGGCCGTCATCCCCACCGCGGGGACGTGACGAGGCGCGGGGAAGACAGGGCGGAGTCAGGGATGAAACTCCTCCGCCGTCAATTCCCCGCGAGCTCGTTGGAAGCGCAGCAACGCGGGTGTCGTCCAGCGGCAGGATGACGGTTTCCCATACCGTCGACACGGGTTCGAATCCCGTCGCCCGCTTCGCCTCACGCAACAAACCCTACCGGGGTCGTCCAACCAGCAAAGATGGCGGACTCTGACTCCGCAGATGCAGGTGCAAAGCCTGCCCCCGGTTCTTTTTCTCACGGCACGCTCCATCGCAGCTGACGGCTTGCCCGCGCGCGACTGAAGAGCGAGCCTGCGCCGCATGGAGATGCATCAGGTCCGGTACTTCCTGGCGGTGTCGGAGACCCACAGCTTCACGCGCGCGGCGGAGCGTTGCCGTGTGTCCCAACCCACGCTGACCGCCGCCATCAAGAAGCTGGAGGGCGAGCTGGGCGGGCCCCTGCTCCTGAGAGACAGGAGCGGCGCGAAGCTCACGCCCCTGGGCCGGCGCGTGCTCCCCCGGCTCCAGCGCATCGAGGATGAGAACCGGAGCGTGGCACTCATCGCGGAGAACCACCGTCGGTTGAAGCAGGTGCCCCTCCGCGTGGGCGTGCTGAACACCATCGGCCCCGCGCGGTTGGCCCGCGACCTGGCGGCGTTTCGCGCCGTCGCGCCCGGCGTGGAGGTCGAGCTCCGCATCGGCACGCGCGACACGGTGGTGCAGCAGTTGGAGGAGGCCGAGGTGGACCTCGTCATCACCCACGCCGCCGCGCCCACGCCCGACTGGTGTGTCGTCGCGCCCCTCTATGAAGAGCGCTACCTGGTCGTGCTCCCACCCGGACATCGCCTCGCCGCGCAGGACACCGTTCCCCTGGCGGCGTTGGCCGATGAACCCTACATCGACCGGCTCTCCTGCGAGATGCGCGAACAGGTCGGCGCGCTGTGCACGTCCCGCAAGGTGGCGCTGTACGCCAGCTATCGCACGGAGCGCGAGGAGTGGGTTCAGAGCCTGGTCGCCGCGGGCGTGGGCTTCGCATTCATGCCCGAGCACTCCATCCTGCACGCCCAGGGCTCCGCCACCGCGCGGCCGCTCGTCGACCCGGCGCTCCAGCGCACCGTGTCCCTGATGCGCTCGGGAGACCGGACCGCGCCTCCCGCGGCGAAGCTCTTCTGGCGCACGCTGCTGGACAGCGCGGGACGCGGGCGCCCAGGTGCCTGAAGGCGCTGTCGGTCAGAGCTTCACCGCGAGCACATCCACCTTCTCGATGGACGGGGGCTGGGCGAGCAGCTCCGGGGCCTGGGCCATCAAGGCCGCGGCGACCTTGCCCGCGAGGTGCGCCTGCCGGCCCGCTTCGTCCGCGAAGGTATCGAAGATGCCGAAGGTGGTGGGACCGAGGCGAAGCGCGAACCACTGCGCCGTCGCCGGCTCCGCCTGGACCACGGGCAGACCGCCCTCCAGGAACCGCTGCACATCGGCCTCCTTGCCCGCCTTCGCCTCCAGGCGGACCAGCAGCCCCACGTGAACGTTCCCGGCCTTCTGTGATTGCGTCGTCATGGATTCACCCTCGTGCAAGTGGACATGGCTCGGCCCCGTCCCAGCAGGGACGTGGACCGCGCGCTGAAGGTCCAGTGGTCACGAAGCGCGGTGAGAGCAGACGGCGTTCAGCGCGTTCGTGATGGGTCTACGTATAGACCTCGCCGCCGCTCACCGTGAATCCCGCGTCGTCAATGGATGGATAGTCATCATCTATGGACGAGCACTACAGGAACTCGTCCCCGCCCCTCGTCTCCGGCTCCTGCGCGGAGAGGAGGACCTTCCCAGGCTCCTGCTCCACGCGCAGGCCCAGCCCCATCGCCGTCAACTCCTCGACCGCGGTGAGGGCCTCCATCACGGGCTCGACGTCCGCGACCTTGGCGGGCACGGCGATGCGCTCGAGACGCGAGCCCACCTGTTCCATCAACGCATGAGCCGGGAGCGCCTCGACGTAGCGACCGTACAGATAGGCGGGCGCGCACAGCTGGGAGACCTTCGAGGGAGTCACGGACGCCACGAGCGCATCGAAGCGCGCCCTCACCTCCTCCGTCGACGTCTCCTTCCTCCAGAGGCCGAGCAGGGAGCGCAGGAAGTCCGACAGCGGTTGCCCCAGTTTACCTTCGGCGACCTCCAGTGCCCGTTCAGCACGGCTGGCGTCGGGCTCCACGAAGTACAGCGGCAACACCTCTTCGATGCCCGGCGTGTAGAGAGGCTCGGCGAGCTGCTCCGGTGCGCCCGCGAACGCGCGCAGTGTCCCGGGTTCGAGCGGCTCCCCTCCGAGCCAACGGCACCACAGCGCCTCCAAAGAGCCCGCCGCGAGCGCCGCGCGGCGCAGCAGATGGGCGCGTGCCTGCTCCACGCCTCCGAACAACACGGCGGTCACCAGGTCGCCGAAGGCAGGCCCCTCGGGGAACTCGAGCGCATCCACTCCCGCCCAGTGCGCGTAACGTTTGCGCTTCAAGTCACGCTGGACCTCACTCGCCACCTCGCTCCACGCGGACCAGGGCACGCCGAGCGCCGCGTAGTCCTTCCGCAGGCCCTCGTCCGCGGGAGCCGAGACTTCGTTGGGGCGCTTCTTGAAGTCGGCCCGTACGCGCTTGAGCTCCTTCGCGAGCGCGGGCAGCTCCTCCGCCGGACAGCCCCCCGTCAGCAGCCGGAGACGGGAGACAGGAACGCCGGTCAACTTGAGTAGCCAGGACTTGAACGCCGACCAGGCGGGTGCGGAGAGGTGTCGTGACTCCAAGGGCTGTCCTCGCTCAGTCGGCAGGTCCGCTCCCTCGCGAGGGAGCATCGCGCCAGGGTGCTCACGTCATGATAGCCGCGGCGAGAAGCTAACGCGCGCTGCCCGCCGGGACGCCCAGCCGCTGCTCATAGGCATCCAGCGTCCGCTGCCAGGCGGGCCGTTGCTCACAGCGCTCGCGATAGGCGGAGACCCTCGGAAAGCGCTCCAACACGCCCGCGTTGCGGACCTCACGCAGGGCGGTGACCATCAGGATGTCCGCCACGGTGAACGCCTCGCCGGCGAGATACGGACGGTCACCCAACCAGACCTCCACCGCGCCCAGCACGCGCTCGGCATACTGGACCACCCCGGGACGCCGCTGCGCGCCCGTGGGGTCCGCGGCGCCGAGCAGGTCGATCATCACCAACTGGAACAGCGGAGGCTCGACGCTGTTGAGCGCGGCGAAGCACCACCGCGTCACCTGGGCGCGGCCCTGGAAGTCCGCGGGAATCAACCGGCCCGTCTTCTCCGCGAGGTACAGCAGGATGGCGCCCGACTCGGTGAGCACGAAGCCCTCGTCGTCGAGCACCGGCACCTGGGCAAAGGGGTTCATCCGCCGGAACTCCTCGCTCCCGAGCTCCCCCGCGGGATGGTCCACCCCGTGGACCCGATAGGGCACGCCGAGTTCCTCGAGCGCCCACAGCGCCCGCAGATCCCTCGTGAGCCCCACCACCTTCGAGTTGACACGGCCAAAGCCATAGAGCGTGAGCATTTCCGCAGTATTGGCACCCAGCCCTCCCCCGTCGAGGGTCACGAGACACCGCCCCGACACTCTTTCGCGAAAAAAAATATCCCAGAGGTCCCAGCCCGCGTGTCCATGGGTGTGAAGATGCCGCCAGGGTTGAGCGCCAGGGAGGTCCAGGCCCTGTACGACCGGTACGCCCCTGGCATGTACCGGAGGGCCTTCGCGTTGCTTCAGCGGGAGGCGGATGCCTGGGACGCGGTGCAGGAGTCCTGCATCCGCGTCCTCCAATCCTCCGCCGCGTTCCCTTGCTGAAGCTGGCGCGCGAGCTGGACGAGCGCGCCCATCAGCGAGCTCGACCGACGCAAGATCATCCACGGCAACGCCAGGGACCTGTTCCAGCTCCGGCCGCAATCCGCCGGGTCAGCTGTCCGCCGTATCGGGCAAGGAATCGCCTCCCTGGGAGAAGCCCCGGGAGGGTCCTTGCTCACGCACAGAAGAATTCGCTGGGTCGAAGTAGCACGGGGTGCCGCGCCCACAGTTGAACGGTGAGCGCCGCGAGCTGAGTCTTTGTCTCTGAATCCACGTCAAGGAGCCGAAACGGGTTGTGCAACGTGGTGAAGGTAGAGGGGCGCGTCAGATGTTCCCGTACTCCGACCTTGGCACCAGGACACGAAGAGGCCGGGTCCCAATCCAGGGGCCCCGGCCTCTCAGCTTTCAGGGCCCGACTTCTTCCAAGGGCGTAGAGCGACACAGGGAAGGCGCGCGGCCGGTCTCGATCCTCAACTGATGCCTCAACAGCCCGGCCAGGGGCAGATCTGCTCAAAGCCGGACTGGTAGATACTCCACTGCTGCTGGAGTGCAGTGTTGCATTCCCATAGCCGGGTCTTCGCCGTGACATAACGAAGCTGGGACTTCCGGGGGGGGAACTCGCCCATTGTCAGGGACGAAAATCCCCGCCGTAGATTCCCCCCTGAAAGGAGCGGTGACCATGACGACGGTGATGAAGCGGACGAGCCCGGTGAAGTTCAGCTATCGCAGCCACCTCTGGACCCAGCTCGACGCCGCCTCCCGTTCGCATGTGGGCGCCGCCTCGATTTCCATTTTCGGTTTCGGTCTCCTCCACGGCCACCCGCCCGTACCCTGCTAACGCTCGCGCGCCGTCTTCCAAGCGCCAAGCCATGCAGAGGCCGGGCTCCCAATCAGGGGACCCGGCCTCTCGGCTTTCAGGGCCCACTTCTCCCGGGGACGTAGAGCGTTAGGGAAGACGCGCGGGCCTGTAGAGCCCGAGCCCGACAGGGCCCGCTGGGTTCAACTCCCAGCGTCCCCATGCCCCACCCGCGTGGCCGCTGGCCGCGCACCGCAATCACAGACTTCTGCTTCACGGGGTATGGCTCTAAGGCAGAGTGCTCGTCTGATAAGCGAGCGGTCCCGGTTCGATTCCGGGTACCCCGACATCTTCCGTGCCACGGGCACCCTCCCGCCCGCGGGTGCCCATGGCGCGAGCCTCCTGCCCATCAAGAGGCTCCAGTTCACGCCCCCCTGCCGCTGCAAGCTTCATCGTTCATGTTCGTCGGCGTCGCGGTGGCGCTGGCCGGGTACGACAGGGTGGGGCAGTCCCCCGCATGAACCAGGCGACCTCATCGTGTGATACTGGACGCTCGGAGCACCCCGGGCAGGAGTGGGGTGGGGAGAGGGAATGCGAGCAACCCGCTGGGCAGCACTGGTGACATGCGTGCTTGGACTGGCCTGGGCCCCCCCGGCGCACGCGGGACGCCGGCCCTTCATCTGGACCTTCGATACCGACATCGTTCCCAAGGGGGACGTGGAGCTGGAGCAGTGGCTGTGGGCTCGCAGCCGCTCCCCTGACGTCCCGGAGCGTCCGTCTGTCTACTGGATATGGTGGGGCCCCGTGCTCGGGCTGAGCCAGCACCTCGAGCTCGCCATCCCCTTCCAGGTCCGCTCCACCCGGGAAGGCACGCAGTTGGAGTCCTTCGAGGCGGACTTCCGCTACCGGCTCTTCCCCAGGGGAGATGACCGCGCGTTCCAGCCGCTCATCCGGGGCGTCTGGCACCAGGCCATCGACACGGGGACCGCCTCGCGCGTGGACGTGGACCTCGTCGGCTCGTACCAGTGGGAGAGCGGGCTGCGTGTCGCGCTGGACCTCGGCACCCAGGTGGGCATCCCTGGGCTGCGTGGAAGCGATGCTCCCGTGCGCATCCTCGGGACATGGTCCGCGGGCGTGTCCCACTCCCTGGTCGCGGACGAGCTGCGCCTGTCGCTGGAGACCTTCGGCGAGGTCGGCTTGAAGTCGGCGGGCCGCGAGGTCCACTTCTTTGTCGGCCCGAGCGTGGCGTGGACGTTCGGGCGGGTGTGGGTGACCGCCGGGACGCTCGTCGGCGTGACGGCGGTCGCCCCCGAAACCCCACGCTTCATGCCGAGGCTCATATGGGCGGTCGCGCTCTGATGAACCCGTTGCTCCTGGCGCTCCTGGTCGCTGCCCCTGTCGCGCACGCGCAGTCGGGCCGCGTCCAGGGAGAGGTCGTCATCACCGTCGTCGGGCCGGATGGCAAGGCCATCGCGAAGGAAGACCGCTCCGGCGTGGTCGTCTACCTCACCGGCTACACGGACCCGCCGCCCACCGAGGTGGCGCGCATGAGCCAGCGGGACAAGACCTTCTTCCCGTCGGTGCTGCCCATCGTCGCGGGGCAGGCGGTGGAGTTCTCCAACAAGGACGTGGTGCTGCACAACGTCTTCTCGCGCTCGGTGGCGCGCCGCTTCGACGCGGGCAAGAACCGGCCGGGAGAGACCTACGTCGTGACCTTCAACAAGACGGGCATCATCGACGTCTACTGCGACATCCACGAGCAGATGGTGGCGACCCTCGTCGTGGTCCCCAACCGCGCCTACGCCGTGACGGACAAGGCCGGGCGCTTCGAGCTGAAGGGCGTTCCCCCCGGGCGCCACCCCCTCTTCGCGGTGCACCGGCGGGACGAAAAGAGCGACATCGCCCGCGCGGAGGTCGTGGTGGAGCCAGGCGGGGTGGCGCGGGCCACGCTCCAGCTCACGGAGACGCGCGCGGACGACACCCACCTCGACAAGCACGGCAAGAAGTACACGCCTCGCGCCGACTACGCCGGCAAGGAGCCCTAGCGCCGTGACGCTGACGCGCAAGCTCATCCTCGCGTTCATGGCGCTCGCCGGAGCCTCCGTCGTCGCCGCGCTCCAGCTCACCACGCTCGCGGTGGAGTCCTCCGCCCAGCAGAAGATCTCCACCGACCTGGAGCGCACGCTGGACGCCTTCCAGCAACTCGCGCGCGCCAGCCAGGAGCGCATCCGCGACGTGGCGGAGGCCCACACGCGCGACCGCTCGTTCAAGGACATGTCCCTGTTGGTGAACTCCCAGGATGCCGCGGCGGGGCTGGGGGACGAGGGCACGGAGGGCGACGGGTTCCGCCTGGCCCGCGAGGTCATCACCTCCGCGGACACGGACGTCTTCGGCTCGGTGGACGACGCCCCCACGCCCTGGGCCTTCTTCAACGCGAGCGGGCGGCTGGTCTACACCCACGCCGCGCCGGAGCGCTACGGAGACGAAGCGCCGAGCCTGCCCCTGCTGGCCACCGCGCTGCGGGGTGTCCCCGCGTCGGCGCTCTGGTCGCCCGCGCGGCTGCGCCAGCTCCCCTTCGCCTTCGTCGCGCCGGAGCAACTGCGGGAGACGGACCTGCTGCTCGTCCACGCCCAACCCGCGTTCGCGTCCGGCCGGGAGCTGGTGGGCGTGCTCCTCTCGGGTCAGTGGGTGGGGGACGTGCTGCTCGGAGACCCCCTGGCCCCGCGCGCGCCCAGCGCCCGGATGGGGGACACCCGGGCCCGCTTCGCCGTGCGGGCGGAGGACGGCGCCGTGGTCTCCCAGCTCCCCCTGGGAGCGCTGCTCCAGCAGCGCGCGCCCCGTCCAGGGCAGGCCCAGGACGTGGACGTCGGAGGTGTGCACTACCTCATGCGCGAGGCGACGCTGAGCGGCGTGGACGGCTCGACCATCGGGCAGGTGTTCGTGCTGCGGGACTTCGACGCGGAGATCAACCCCATCCTCGAGCGGTTCCGGCGGTGGCTGGTCCCCGCGGCGCTGGGCATCGCGCTGTTCGCGCTGACGGCGGCCGTCTTCATGGCGCGAGGGTTGGCCGCGCCGCTCGTCGAGCTGGAGGCCGCGGCGGGCCGGGTGAGGCTGGGAGACCTCTCCGTGGAGGTCCCTGTCCGTGGCTCCGACGAGGCGGGCCGCGTGGCGCAGGCGTTCAATGAGATGGTCGGCGGCATGCGCCAGCGGGACCACATCAAGGGCCTCTTCAAGCGCTACCTGGCGCCCCAGGTGGTGGACGAGCTGCTGAAGCACCCGGAGAAGGCCGCGCCGGGCGGCGAGCGGAAGATGCTCACCGTGCTGTTCAGCGACCTGGTGGGCTTCACGTCGATGAGCGAGAGGCTGAGCCCCGAGGAGCTCGTCACCCTGCTCAACACCTACTTCGAGCAGGCCACCGACGTATTGACCCGGCATGGCGCCACGCTCGACAAGTTCATCGGCGACGCCATCATGTGCTTCTGGAACGCGCCGCTCCCGCAAGAGGACCACGCGGCGCGGGCGTGCCTCACGGCGCTGGAGCTGGTGGCGGTGGTGGAGCGGCTGGCGCCCTTGTTCGAGGCCCGAGGCCTGCCACGGCTCGACTGCCGCATCGGCATCAACACCGGCCAGGGCGTGGCGGGCAACCTCGGCTCGAGCGCGGCGCAGGACTACACCGTCATCGGCGACACGGTGAACCTCGCCTCGCGCCTGGAGGGCGCCGCGAAGGTGTTCGGCACCCGCACGCTCGTGGCCGAGGACACGGTGCGCTCCGCCGGAGGCGTCGTCCTGACGCGAGAGCTGGACCTGCTGCGCGTCAAGGGCAAGCAGCAGCCGGTCCGCGTCTTCGAGCTCGTCGGCCCCGCCACGATGACCCCACCGCCCCACCTCTCGCGCTATGCGGAGGGACTCGCCCTCTACCGTGCCCGCCGCTTCGCCGAGGCCCGCGACGTCCTCGAGGCCTCGCTGCTGGACGCGCCCTCCGCCCGCCTCGCGGACCGCTGCGCGGCCCTGCTGGAGGCGCCCCCCGCGGACGACTGGGACGCCGTCCTCACGCTCGACAGCAAGTAGCGCCCGGGACGAAACCTGCCCATCGGCGGGTCACGGGCCTCCCGCCACGGCGGACACGTTGCATCCACTCCCGACCGTCCAATCCGCGGCGCCCGCCAGGACGCGGCTTGCGACGCACACGTGAAGGGAACTGGTACAGGCCTTGCTCATCCGGTGCGCACTCCATCCCCAGGAGCAGCGCACCGCATGAAGAAACAGACCCAGGCAGCAACGACCGAGCTCATCCTCGACGGCGAGAACTTCTTCGGAACCCTCTTCGACGCGCTGGACGCCGTCGAGCACTCCGAGCCCGCCCCCAACACCTACGTGCGGCTGGCTTTCTGGCAGGTGGAGCACGACCTGCTGCTCATCCGACACCCCGAGGAAATCACCCTCGAGGAGAAGCTCAAGGCGGTCGCGGACGCGGGCCACCACGTCCAGCTCATCATGTGGTGCCCGGCCCAACTGGACATCCACTTCCAGAAGAAGGGCTTGAGCCAGGGCATCTACAACACCAACCTGGCGACGGCGAACGCGCTGGGCGGCTACCGCGGGCGGGACGACAGCGGCGGCTCCATCGAGGTCTTGATGGAGATCTACAACGGGTGGAACGGCTCGTCGGTCCACCAGAAGCTCGTCCTGTGGTCCATCGAGGGCCTGCTGACCGCGATGGTGGGCGGCATGAATCTGGCTAGCTTCTACTGGGATACCGAGAACCATGAAGGGCGTCACAAAGGAGGCATGGGCGGAGCCCCCTTGGGTCGCACCGTCCATGACTCCGCCCTCCGACTGGATGGCCCCGCGGCCGTCGTCGTCGAGGAGGAATGGCTCCGGCGCTGGAGGAAGCGCTACTACAAGACGCAGCTCCTCAACAACCGAGGCACGGGAACGACGCCCGTCGCCGACCCCAAGGACTACGAAAGCCAACCCAAGGCACGGCTGGAGGATCAGCCCCCCGGATACGAGGACGTGGTCATCGCGACGACCAGCTCCGAGAGCTACGGCGGCCGCGCCGCCGACATCCAGTCACTGCTCGTCGAGCAGATCCGCGCCGCGAGGCGCTACATCTATTTCGAGAACTACATCTTCAGCGACCCGACGCTCGTCGAGGCGCTGGCCACGCGCCTGCGGGGCCCCAGGCCCCCCATCGTCATCATCATGGTGCCGATGCCCTACGAGGAGAATCCCTACCCCTTCGACTACCTGAACTACATCTCCTTCGCCAAGCTGGCATTGGCGAGCTGCGACGCGGTCACCGCGAAGGGCCGTACCGTGGAAAGAGAGCGCTGCTCCAAATGGGGGGTGAGTGAGAGCATGAACGCCTGGAGCACGCTCCGGAGCATGACGTCCACCGTCACCAATCGTTGGCTGGAGACCGACGCCTTCTCGTGCCAGCCCCAGAACGGCGCGGAGCTCACCTGCCCGCTGCTCCAGCTCCAGGGGTTTCGTGGAGGCATCCGGTTCTACGCCCCCGTCCGACGCCCGAGCATGAACAGCGCGCGGACGGCCATCTACATCCACTCCAAGCTGGCGCTCTTCGACGACAGTGTGGCCGTGGTGGGCTCCGCGAACTTCTCCTATCGGAGCATGGTCTACGACGGAGAGCTGAGCGCCTTCGTCCATGGGGATGGCGCCAGGAGGATTCGGGAAACGCTCTTCCGTCACTACAACATGAACACGCCCGAGGACTGGGACGACGACGCCGTCGGCGACCTCACGGACCTCCCGCTGTGGGAGACGGGCGTCCTCCGCCTGGAACTGGAGGACTTCGACCGACGGGTCCCCTCGGACAAGAGCCCCGAGTACAAGTGGGGCAACCACACCTTCTTCTGACCGGCGCCCTGTCGACATCCAGACGCCCACCTCGGACAGCACGCCGAGGTGGCGCGTCGCCAGGCGCCGGGCAGGGGCCGTTCGGCCTCCAGGACGGGCGCGGCGAATGCCCCCCGAGGCGGCTACTCGGGGTCGGAGATCCGCGACACCCACGGGTGGCTCAGCATCTGTCGCCGCTGTGAGGGACTCCAGCCACGAGCGCCAGCCCGGCTCGGGTGGGGGTTCATGATGTTCTGCTCCCCCGTGTCGTCCAGGAGGTCCGGTGTGCCGTCCGTCTCGACGGAGTGGTAGAGGCCCAGGAAATGCCCCAGCTCGTGCGCGAGCACCCGCGCGGAGGTTTCCACGGGCGCGTTCGTGGGGTCCGCGCCGAAGCCGTCGCAGCGCAGGCCGGGCATGAAGACCGCCGACGCCGGACCCGCGCCACCTCCCACGCGAGGGGTGAAGCCCTCGACCGACACGGGCGGCCCGAAGAAGGGGTCGTCATACCGGAGGCACCCGGCGAAGACGACGTCGACCGTCGCGTCCAACGCGGGCGGCGCGCGCGCCACCAGGGCCGAGAGTTCGGAGAGCTCGGTCACCCAGAAGCGCGCCTCCGGAGCGGCGTCCGGAAGCTCGACGCTCGCCGCCAGCGTCACCCCCAGGCCCGCCTCCGCGAGCTCGTCATTCAAGCGCTCCAGCAGCTCGCGCTGTCGCCCGGGCTGTCGAAAGAGCAGGGAGTGTCGCGACACCAGGAAGCGCAGCCGGAGGAGCCCGCGCATCGTCGGCGCCTCCGGGCGCGGCCGCCATTCCAGGCGGAGCCGGGGCGCGGCCCCACGGCTCGACGGGGTGAGCGTCTCACACGCCATGAGCCCGAAGCGCACCGTGAAGCCCTCGTGCGGCGCGAAGCCCCCGCCGCCGGAGAGCACGAACAGCGCCTCCTCCTGCGCCAGGGAGGTGCGCACCCCGCAGTCGAGGCAGTAGGGCCCCGCCTCCCGCCTGTCCACCCAGCGCCGGCCCTGAAAGTCCACGAGCGAGGCGAGCGAGAAGCAGCCCCCCGGCTCGGCCGTGGCCCACAGCGCGACCGACGCTCCCGCGAACGGCGGGATGGACAGCGGCGGCGTGAGCCCGTCCGCGCCGAAGACCACGGGCCCCGCCGTGAGCAGGGGCGCATCTTCCTCGAGCGCGGCGCGGGGAGCCTCGGCCTCCCCGGCGCACGCCACGAGCCCCACGGACGCGAGGAGGACGACGAGGGCTCGCGTCCGTGAGGAGGTCATCGCATGAACTCGCGCAGCTCGCCGGGCGTCACGAAGGCCCCGATGCGCTGCTGGAGACGGACGTTCGGCTCCCGGGGGAAGTGGGCGGCCAGGACGCGGCGGGCCTCGCGCTGCCCCCGGGCGCGGCCCACCCATTCGATGACGCCGGCCCGCTCCTCCACGCTCGCGGAGCCGGCGAGCTTCCGTCCGGCCAGGGCGAGCTCCGCCCCCGTCAGGTCGAGCTCGGTGCCAGGCGCCAGGTGGCTCAGGCTCCGCAAGATGACGGCGCTCACCCCCGGGCTCTCTTCGCGCTCGAGCTGCGACACGAGGAGCGGACGGGTGACCTCGTGCGACAGCCGCCCGAGCGCCTCGGCCGCGCGCCCCCGCAGGGCCGGAGCCTCCGACTTCAGCCGCGCCTCCAGCGCGTCCCGGAACCCGTCGTCCCGGCTGTTCCCGATGGCGTCCAGAACGGCCAGCTCGTCGTGGGTGCCCGCGGCGCGCGCCAGCTCTTCGCGCAGCGTCGCGCGCAGCGCCTCGTGCAAGGGGGCACCAGGCGGGGTGCGCCCCGCCATGCTCCCCAGCCCGAGCAGGCTCACGTTCGCGACCATGGGCGAGTCCGACTCCCGGACCTGGGCAAGCAACGCGTCCGCCGCGGCCCGCGACGGCGCGCCGTGGTCGGCCAGCGCGGACGCCGCCCGACTGCGGTCGAGCGCCGACAGGTCCCGGCTCACCAGCGCGTCCGCGAGCGCCTGGCGGGACTGCTCGGTGCCCGCCAGCTCGAAGGCCAGGAAGAAGGCGGCGCGCGCCACCTGGTCGATCTCGCCGCGCCGGAGGTCGGCGAGCAGCAGGGCGCTCTGCTCCGGGTGCGCGCGCAGCCATCCCGCCAGCAAGCGCGCCGCGGGGAACACGGCCCCCTTCGCGCCCTCGTCGAAGAAGGCGAGGAAGCGGGCACGCGCCGCGCCCCTGTCGAGCGCCACGAGCGCCGCATCCACCGGCGCGCTCCCCACGTCCGCTCCGGACACCACCGCGAAGTCCGCCGCTTCGGGGGCCACCGAGTCCCGTACGGAGACGAAGACCCCGTCCTCACGCGACAGGTGGAACCGGTGCGTGAAGCCCTGGGGTGCCTCCCCCGGGAGGTGGATGCGAATCGTCTCCTGCCCCTTCACCCGCCACATCCAACCGCCACGCGCGGCGTCGAAGTCCGCCTCGGCCCTGGCGCCGAGCACCTGCAGGCGCAGCCCCAGGCTCCGGACGGTGTCGTCGAGGCTGTAGCGCGGCTTGGTGCGGGTGATGCGCGTCTCGCCGTCCCGCGCCTCGTCACGGCGGTACTCCGCGGTGTAGGCCCCTACCCCGTCACGCTGCTCGACGCGCCAGCGCGTGGAGTCGTCGCCCGGCAGCACGAACTCGAAGCTCTCCAGCAGCGTGCGCACCAGGCGGCGACTGTCGCCGCTCCAGTGGGGAGCGAAGCCGATGCCGACGAAGCGGCACCGCGTGTCGACCCGGACGTAGAAGGGGCTGTCCTCGAGCTCCACGGCGCTCACCCGCTCCTGGGAGAGCGCTTGCGCGAGGACCACGGAGCTCAAGCCCGCTCTCAGGAGCGCGGGGTGTCCCGGCCGCGCGGGCTCGACGACGACCCAGCTCAGGTGCCCCTGGAAGTGGTCCTCGGCGCCCGGAGCGGTGGGGGCATCGAGGGTGGCGGAGGACCCGAAAGAGAAGGCGGCGCGCGCGTGTCGCTCGAAGCGGCACGCCAGGACCTCCGGCGCGGCCTGCTGGGGCCGCGCCACGGCGCCCGTCACGGCCGCCCCGCCCTCCGCCCCCAGGTGCGCCCAGGTCC
>NZ_SRLW01000100.1:0-30452 GCF_006518215.1 Myxococcus sp. AB025B | reverse complement strand
CGGGTGGAAGGCCGCGGCGCTCGCGGGGGGCGCGGAGGTGGCCCAGGGCGCCGAGGTCGAGCGGGATGCGAATGACCGCGTGCGGACGGACGCGGGGGCGTCGGATGAGGACCACATCTCCACGGGGGTGCAGGTCTCCGCGCCGATGGGCCCGGGGCGTGGGTGGTTGCTCGGAGTCATGGCGGCGGGAGGGGTGCTCGTGGTCGGTGGTGGTCTGGTGCTGGCCACGCGCGAGGAGTCTCCGAAGTTCGTGAATCCGCCGCCGCTGCCGGTCGTGACGAAGCGCGAGCCGGTGACGGCGCCTGTGCGCGAGGGCGTGGCCCAGGTCGCGAAGTCACCCGAGGTGGCGGCCCCGGTGGTTCAGGCCCCCAATGGGCAGGAGGTTCTGCCCGAGCGTGCGCAGGTCGCGCAGCCCACCGAAGCGCCTGCTGGCAATCCGGTGGAGGTCGTGAAGGGAACGGAGCCGGCGCAGGCAAAGCCTCCCAGGGTGGCGCAGGCGGGAGGAGCCAACGTGGAACCGCCGGCCGCCGTCGCTCCTCGGCCGGCGCAAGGGGCCGCGAGCCCCGTGGGGCAGAAGCCCTCGCAGATTCCCGTGTTCGAAGCGAAGCCCGCGGCCCGTGCGAAGCCTCCGGTGCGCGTGGGCAAGGGGACACTGGAGTTCCGCATCCGGCCCTATGCCGTCGTCACGCTGAATGACCAGGAATTGGGGCCGACGCCGTTCGCCCCCAAGGAAGTCCCGGCGGGAAAACACCGCATCAAGCTGCACAACCCCGAGCTCCACAAGACACAACACGTCACCGTCGAGGTGGGGGCAGGGGAGACCAAGGTCATCAAGCACAACTTCGAAGCGGAGTAGGCTCACGCCGCCGTCGGCCGGGCCTGGCGACGATGCGACGCAGAGGGCGCTGTCTATCTGTGGGTCGCCTTGAGACGCGCCCATGCATGGGGGATGGCGTCCATGCACGCGGCGCCGAGGTTGGAGAATCCCTCGTCCACGCTGTTGTCACAGTTGTTGTCCCCACCATCGCACAACTCGACAAGACGTGGGCATCATCCGAAACATGGCTATTCGGAGAATCTCTCTCCAGTGGGCGTTCGCTGAGTGGCGTCGAATCCGGGCAGGCCGGACTTCCATGCGTCACTGGTGCAGAGATTGCTATGCAGCGCCGTGCCCGCTGCGATCCGCCCAGACGTGCACTCCGCGTTAAGGATTGCGGTGAGCAGGTGACGGGCAATCGAGTCTTGTCCCCGGATATTCGGGTGCATCGCTCCGTTGAGTCCTCCGGTCATCCGGAAGGAGTCGCGAACCGTGTTGATCCAACGCACGCGGTGAGACTCATCGAGTGGGAAAAGCCCCGGAGCGCAGTACCCATGATGTCTGAACTCCTCGTCAACCCCCGTGACGAGCGTCGCTCCGAGTTCCTGCGCAAGGTTCGCTGACATCGTCTTTAGGGGAGTGGCGACACGCGCCTCAATCCGCTCAAGCTCCTCCGCCGAGATCTGCCAGACCTTCCCGATTCCCCAGGCTCCCGGCAGGAAACTGATAACCCCTTTGCGCGGAGCGCAGCTCTCCTTGAAGGTTTTCGGCGACTTTCCTTCAACTGCAGCCGAACTGTCCTTGGTGTCGGGGAGCCGCCAGAGGTTGGTCGGGTTGGGGTATTCCGTCACCAGGATAGTGGTCTCGGGGGAGCGGACGCCGATCTTTTCGAGTTGCCTCTTCAGGACACTCGCGTTGCTGACGACGCTGGCGATGCCTGGTTCGACCCGTTGCTCGATGGTCTCCTCGACGGTCTTGACGCTCCCGGTCGCCGCAGCAAGGACGATGTCTGCGAACCCGATGTCATTGCCACCTGCAGAAATAGTGAGGATTTCGGGTACCCGGTTCGCCTTCGTCAATGCGCTCTTGAGCGCCTCGACCTGAGCGGGAAGCGCTGGAGTGCGCTTCTCTGCACCGGGGTAGGGAGCCAGGAGGCCCGAATCGAGCAACGCACCAGAGCAGGTGAAAGTCAGGTGGGTCACCGAGACGTGCGGATTCGTCTTCGCGTACATCAGCGCGGCGAGTCCGGGACCCGAGAAAAGTGACCGGTGGCAGCGCCGATCGATCCACTTCTCGTCTGTCCATCGCCAGAAGAGGACCCCCGCGTACCGGCGAAGATCGGGAACACCTTCGCCTGAGGAGTAGGAGTCCCCGAGAGAGGCAATGAGTATGTCACGAGGACTGACCACCGCCGTCGCTGAGGACCCATCTGGCCGGGTGACCTCGACGCCGGTGTCTGGCGCCTTCACTTCAACGACGTGCCCGTCACATTCATCTTCAACCGGAGCGGAGCCCGCGACTTTCCACTGACACTTGCCCGTCGTGCCTGCGTTCAGCCGCACTTTCCACGAGCTGACCTGCAGGTACTCGTCTTCGTACCGCTCGTTCGCTTCATCCCAGTACGTTTCAGGAAGCCCCTCGTTGTTGATCTGCCCGCTGACTTCGTCGTAATAGAATTGAAATCGGCGAGCCAAATCCTCCGTGCTGCCTTCACCCTTTACCAAGCGGAAGCGGTCGACCACTTCCCACTGAATATCGCCATTTTGGGCGACGGGGGAGGCTGCGGCGCGAACAGACGCGGCTGAGTGTCCACAGGCACTGACGAGTGCCGCGGAACCGATGACGGCAACAAGTTGCTTCTTTCGATTCATAGAACCCTCTGGCCGGTCTTGTGATTAGCCGCAGAAGGTTAGCGGTTCGAACGTGCAGTTGGAAGAGTTGTTTGGCGAGCGGTCAGCGTGGTTGCGAACATCGCCCCTCGCCTCACTTGGAATCTCAAACCGAAACGCGCGACCGGTGGGTAGGACCGCGAGCGCAATCGCCCGGCGAACGACATGGCGCGAGGCATTGCGGGGTGCCTGTCGTGGTGGACCCTGGCCGGAATGTCGAAACCAATTGAGCCCGCCCTTTGGAAAGCCCCGGACTTGATGCTTGCTCATGTCTCCGGGAGGCTTACATGGCTCCCGGGACATCCCAGCCGTCAGCCCGCACCGTGGTGGGTTTCCAGGACCGCCTTCGCCAAGGCAATGAACCGCACTCGGAGCGCCATGGGCTCGATGACCTCGAATCCCTGGCCCACCACGCACAACTGGTCCATCGCGATGGACTCACGCTCGAAGTCGAGGGTGACTGTCTTTCGTCCGTGGGTAGCATCCCCCGTGTCGAACCGGACGCCATCCACCGGAGGGCGAATCCGCCGCAGCAGGCCTTCCGCCTCCGGCGTCAATCGCAGGGTCACCTCATACTGTGCCCGCTTCTGCGCGAAGCGCGCGCACCACTCCTTCCAGAACGCGGGCAGGTCGAACCGCGCGGGGCGCTCGAAGGTCTCCGGCCGTACCTTCACTCCATCGATGCGCGAGCCCCGGTACACCCGCGTGCCGGCCTCCGTCCCCGCGACCAGGTACCAGCGGTCCGCCTTCAGCACGAGCGCGTACGGCTCCACCTGCCGCCGCCCACGCTTCCCATCGAAGTCCCGGTACCTCAGCGACACCCGCCGGTTCTCCCACGCCGCCTCGCGCAGTTCCTCCAGATGGGGCACGGACTCCCGCTCCGCGAACCAACCCGATGCGTCCACGTGCAGCCGCTGCCTCGCGTACTCCAGCGCCGGCTGCTGCAACGCGGGCAGCGCCGCCGCCAGCTTCACCAACCCGCTGCGCAGCGGCGCGCTCAGCCCGATGTCCCCCAACCCTCCCGGCGCCGCGCTCATCGCCGCCAGCGCGTGCAGCTCCGCGCGCGTCAGGCCGGTCAGCTGCGTCTTCCAGCCCTCGAGCAGCGCCACGCCGCCTTCGGAGCCGCGCGTCGCGTACACGGGCACGCCCGAGGCAGACAGGGCGTCGAGGTCTCGATGGATGGTCCGCGCGGAGACCTGGAGCTCACGCGCCAGCTCGCCCGCTGTCAGCTTGGGGCGGGTCTGCAACAGCATCATCAGGCTGACGAGTCGGTCGGCGCGCATCTTGAGACCTCCGCCGTGAACGGTACGGAACCAACATGACAGAGGTTGTCATATTGCCCCCGTACGGTGGGCCCCATCGCCGACCACCCCGGTCGGTCCGTGAGGAGACACCCCATGAAGAAGCCACTCGAAGGCCGCATCGCCCTGGTCGCCGGCGCCACCCGAGGCGCGGGCCGCGGAATCGCCACCCGCCTGGGCGAGGCCGGCGCCACCGTCTACTGCACCGGTCGCAGCGTCCGGGGCCGACCCGCCTCGGGAGACTCCCGCCCGGAGACCCTCGAGGAGACCGCCGAGCAGGTCACAGCGCTCGGTGGCCACGGCATCCCCGTGCGCTGCGACCACACCGTGGAGGAGGAGGTCATCTCCCTGTGCGAGCGCATCCAAAAGGAGCAGGGCCGCCTGGACATCCTGGTCAACGACATCTGGGGCTGCGACCGGCTCACCCACTTCGGCCAGCCCTTCTGGAAGCAGTCCATCCCGGACGCGCGCACCATGTTGGAGCGCGCCGTGCTCACGCACGTCATCACCAGCCGCCACGCCGTCCCCCTCATGCTCCCGCGCAACCAGGGGCTCATCGTCGAAATCACCGACGGAGACCACTTCGCCTACCGGGGCCACGTCCTCTACGACGTGCTGAAGATGGCCGTCATCCGGCTCGCCTTCGCCATGTCGCGTGATTTGCGCCGCACGGGCCTCACCGCGCTCGCCGTGACGCCGGGCTTCCTGCGCTCCGAGGAGATGCTCGAGCACTTCGGCGTCACCGAGGCCAACTGGCGCGATGGCACGAAGGTCGACCCGGACTTCATCGCCTCCGAGACGCCCGCCTACGTGGGCCGCGCCGTCGCCGCGCTCGCCGCCGACCCGAACGTCGCCTCCAAGGCCGGCCGCGTCCACAGCTCCTGGGCCCTGGCCCGCGAGTACGGTTTCACCGATGTGGACGGCTCCCAGCCGCACTGGGTGGATCACTTCACTCGCACCCACGGGCTGCCTTACCCCGTCGCCGACGAGGCCCGGTACGCCACCTGGGGACAGAGCCCCATCGAGGCCCTCCGCCCGAACTGGCCCGAATCCTGAGCCCCCTCCCCGGGCTCGCGCACCTGTGCCCACATGCGCGCGAGCCCCGCGGCCGCTCACCGGGGCCGGGCGACCGACCAGGGGCCGGGGGTGACGGTTGGGCCACGCTGGCGTGGACGCGGCGCGGTGTCGCCGGTAGGGTGCGCGGCTCGAATGGAACGCCCCCTAGTGGTTTCCGCCCTCGAAAATCAGGTCAAGGCCCGGCCCATGCCGCGCCACGTGGGCATCATCATGGATGGCAACGGTCGGTGGGCGGAGTCGCGGGGTCTGGACCGACTGGAGGGGCACCGCGAGGGTAGCGCCAGTGTGCGTGAGGTGACCCGCACCGCCCGCCGCCTGGGCATCCAGGCCCTGACCCTCTACGCCTTCTCCTCGCAGAACTGGGCCCGCCCCGCCGAGGAGGTCGCGGGCCTGATGGACCTGCTGCGCGACTACCTGGAGCGCGAGCGCGCCGAGATCCTCGACAACGGCATCCGACTCAACGCGGTGGGTGACGTGGACCGGCTGCCCCGGTTCGTGAAGGATCCGCTCGAGCGGCTCATCGCCGACTCCCGCCACAACACGGGGATGGTGCTGTCGCTGGCGCTGTCCTACGGCGGCCGGGAGGAGATCCTCCGCGCCGCCCAGCGGATGGCCCAGGCCATCACCCGGGGGGAGCTGGCGGCGGACCGCGTCGAGGAGGCCGACTTCGAGTCCTTCCTCTGGACCAACGGCCTGCCGCCCCTGGACCTGATGGTGCGGACCAGCGGCGAGCTGCGCGTGTCCAACTTCCTGCTCTGGCAGATGGCGTACGCGGAGCTGTGCTTCACCGACGCGCTCTGGCCGGACTTCCGCACCGACGAGTTCCTGCGCTGCGTGTCGCAGTACCAGCAGCGTGAGCGGCGCTTCGGGTTGACGACGGCGCAGGTGAAGCGGGACGACCCCCCTCAGCGGGCCAAGGCGTGAACGACAAGAACAAGAACCTCGTCATCCGCATCGTGACGGCGCTGACGCTCCTTCCGTTGGTGCTGGTGCTGCTCTTCCTGGGGGGCGTGTGGAGCGCGGGCCTGCTCGGACTCGCCGCCGCGGCGTGCGTGGGCGAGTACTACCTCATCGTGCAGAAGCGGCTGAACGCGGCCGCGTGGGTGGGCATGGCCTTCGCGGCGGTGCTGCCCTTCCTGCCCTTGAGGGACGCGGCGCGCACGGGTGAGACGGCCTTCTGGCTCACCATCGTCTTCGCGTTCTTCGCGTGGATCTTCCACCTGTTCAAGGGCCCGCTCGCCGAGGCCCCCACGCGCACCGCCCACCTGGTCAACGGCTTCCTGTACGGCGCCGTGGGCCTCACCGCGCTGTCGGCGCTGCGCCTGCTGCCCGACCATGGCCTCGCGTGGGTCATCTGCGCGCTGACGATTACGTGGGCCAACGACACCGCCGCCTACTTCTTCGGCCGCTTCATGGGGCGCCACAAGCTCTACCCCGAGGTGAGCCCGAACAAGACGTGGGAGGGCTTCTTCGGCGGCATGCTCGGCTCGGTGGGCGGCATGTTCATCGCCCGGGGGTTCTTCTTCCCCGTCTTCACCGTATGGGACTGCATCATCCTGGGCATCGCCGGCGGCCTCTTGGGCCCCGTGGGTGACTTGTGCGAGTCGATGCTCAAGCGGGCGTACGGCGTGAAGGACTCGGGGTTCCTCATCCCGGGGCACGGTGGGGTGTTGGACCGCATCGACGCCTTGCTCTTCAACGCACCCCTGGTGTTCGTCTACGTGCAGTTCGTGCGAGGGCTCCTGCCGTAGAAGCGTGAGATTTCGCTCGGCTGGCTGGCTGGCGGCCCCGGATGTGCGTTGTCCGTCCGGGGGTACACGATTACTCTTGCCGCCATGCCCTCACTTCAGAACCTGGGGTTCTTCATCCTGCTGCTCGGCGTGCTCGTGACAGTGCACGAGCTCGGCCATTTCCTCGTGGCGAAGGCCTGCGGGGTGAAGGTCCTCAAGTTCTCCATCGGCTTCGGGCCCAAGCTCATCGGCTTCATCAAGGGTGAGACCGAGTATCAGATCGCCATCCTGCCGCTGGGCGGGTACGTGAAGATGGCGGGGGACCTGCCCCACGAGGAGCTCAGCCCGGACGAGGCGAAGCGGGGCTTCCTGGCGCAGCCGCCCTGGAAGCGGGGGCTCATCGTCCTGGCGGGGCCGGCCTTCAACCTCATCTTCCCGGTGCTGGTCTATTTCTTCGTCTTCCTGGGCCCGCACCAGGCCACGTCCACCCTGGTGGGCTTCGTGGAGCCGGGCAGCCCGGCGGAGCTGTCCGGCATGCGCCCCGGTGACCGCGTCCTGTCGGTGGAGGGCGAGTCGGTTCGCACCTTCGACGACATGCGGGAGACCTTCGTGGGGCGCTTCGAGCGGCCCATCCCCATCGTCGTGGACCGGGGCGGGCAGCCGGTGACGCTGACGGTGACGCCGAAGAAGAGCACGGAGACGTCGCCCATCGACACGGTGGAGCGGGGCCTCATCGGCGTGGCGCCGGTGTCCAAGCCGCCCTTGGTGGGCGTGCGAGCGGGCTCGCCGGCGGAGGCCGCGGGCCTGCGCACCTTCGACCGGGTGCTGAGCGTCAACGGCGTGCACGTGCCGGACGAGGCGCGGCTGTACCAGGAGCTGGGCCGGCATCCGGAGGGTGAGCCGCTGAAGCTGGTGGTGCGGCGCATGTCCACGGTGGAGGCC
This sequence comes from Myxococcus sp. AB025B, assembly GCF_006518215.1. Classification (NCBI taxonomy): domain Bacteria; kingdom Pseudomonadati; phylum Myxococcota; class Myxococcia; order Myxococcales; family Myxococcaceae; genus Myxococcus; species Myxococcus sp. AB025B. Next base: position 22,696 of record NZ_SRLW01000100.1, on the reverse strand, counting down.
GGCGTGGTGACGGGCCAGGTGCCCGCCCTCGTCGAGGTGACGGTGCCCCGGCAGCCGGGCGTGGGCCTGGCGGCGGTGGGCGCGGAGGCCGCGGACACGTACGTCGCGACGGTGGCCCCTGGCAGCGTGGCGCAGAAGGCGGGCCTTGCGCCCGGAGACCTCATCGTCGCGTTCAACGGCAAGCCCGTGCAGTCGCTGCGGATGATGGAGAACGAGCTCACCGAGCTCAAGGACCAGCCCTTCACGCTGACGTGGCGCGACGCGAAGGGCGGCGAGCACACCGAGAAGCTGGCGCAGGCGCCGCTCAAGAGCGAGGACGCGATGGGGCAGGAGACCTCGCGGCTGGCGCTGGGCGCGCGCGGCTGGGCGCTGATGGACGCGGACGCGCCGAAGGTGGACGAGGTGACGGTGCACCTGGGGCCCGCCGCCGCGTTCAAGCAGGCGGCCGTCGTGGTGCCGAAGATTGTCGGGCAGATGGTGAAGGTGCTCGCGGGACTCTTCACGCGCGACGTGCCGCTGTCCTCGGTGGGCGGTCCCATCATGATGTACCAGCTGGCGGCGAAGAGCGCCGAGCAGGGGCTCGACTCGTTCCTGCACCTGATGGCCATCATCTCCATCAACCTGGGCGTGATGAACCTGCTGCCCATCCCCGTGCTGGATGGCTTCGCGCTGCTGTCCGCGGCGTGGGAGGGCATCCGCCGCCGCCCCATCCCCACGCGGGTCCGCGAGGCCGCCAACATGGTGGGCCTGGCGCTGCTCTTCCTGCTCATGCTGCTGGTCTTCACCAACGACATCACCCGCTAGAGGCCCCATGCGCGCGAGCACCGTCGTCCTCCTGCTGGCGCTGGGCTTCTCCACCGCGTGCGCCTCGCGCGCGGCGAAGCCGGACTCGCGTGACGAGGAGACCCGGACGCGCTCTGGGTCGACTCCGGGCGTGACCCGGCGCGAGCAGATGCCGCGCTCCTACCTGGGCGAGGGGCTGGCGTCCTTCTACGGCCCCGGGCTGCACGGCCGGCCCACCGCGAGCGGGGAGCGCTTCAACCAGAACGCGCTCACGGCCGCGCACAAGAAGGCGCGCTTCGGCTCCTGCATGAAGGTGGTCAACATGGAGAACGGCCGCTCCGTGCAGGTGCGCATCAACGACCGGGGGCCCTACGTCGAGGGCCGCATCATCGACGTGTCCAAGGCCGCCGCGTCCAAGCTGGGGATGCTGGACAAGGGCGTGGTGCGCGTGCGGCTGTATCGCTGCCCCGATGACACCGTGTCGGAGATTCCCCAAGCAATGTGGGCCGCGCCGGTGTAGGGAGCGCCCATGTTCCTCGCGCTGGACACCTCCACGCTGACGATGTCGCTCGCCCTGGTGGAGCGGGGGCCGGACGGCGTGCGCGTCGTGGAGCACCAGGTGGTGCGTCCGCCCATCAAACAGAGCGAGGCCCTGCCCGGCGTGGTGGGGGAGCTGCTCGCGCGCCACGACGTGAAGCTCGCGGCGCTAGAGGGGCTGGTGGTGGGCCTGGGGCCCGGCTCGTTCACGGGCCTGCGCATCGGCCTGGCCACGGTGAAGTCGCTGGCGTACGCGGCGGGCCTCAAGGTCGCGGGCGCGTCGTCGCTGGCGGCGGTGGCGATGGAGGGGCCCGAGGACGTGCCGCTCCACGTGCTGGCCGTGGCGCGCAAGGATGACTTGTACCTGGGCGCCTACGTGCGGCGCGGCGGGACGGTGGAGGCGCTGGAGCCGGAGACCGCCATGTCGCCCCAGGAGGTGGCCCAGCGCATGGCCGCCGAGCCCCGCGCGGTGGCGCTGGGGCCCGCGCTGGTGGACTACCGCGCGGCGCTCGAGTCCCACGGCGTGGCGCCCGAGCGGCTCCTGTCCGGGCATGACTTCCCGTCGGCGGTGGAGCTGGTGCGGCTTGCCCGCATGCCGGAGACCTTCTCGCTGGAGGCGCTCTTCTCCATGGAGCCGCACTACGTGCGCGCCTCCGAGCCGGAGCGCAATCCGAAGTTCCCTCCGCTGCCGGGGCCCGTGCCCACGGCGCGGCTGAAGGACGACTGAGGCACTCCTTCCGGGACGCGCCTTGCGCCTGGAGGAGTCCCGCACGCACGAGGACGCGTCATGAAGAACGACTTGCAGATTGCCGTGGTGGGTGCCACCGGCGTGGTGGGCCGCGAGGTGCTGGCCGCGTTGTATGCGCGTGACGTGCCCGCCGAGCAGGTGCGCGCCTTCGGCTCCGAGCGCTCGAAGGGCCTGGAGGTGGAGTACGGCGAGGACTCCATCGAGGTGGAGCGCGCCGCGCCGGACGTCTTCCGCGGCGTGGGGCTGGTGCTGCTGGCCACGCCCGCGGAGGTGTCGCGCACGCTGGCGCCCGCGGCGCAGGCCTCCGGCGCGTGGGTGGTGGACATCAGCTCCGCCTTCCGGAGCGACGGCAACGTGCCCCTGGTGCTGCCGGGCTTCAACACGGAGGCGCTGGCGCAGGTGACGAAGGGGCGGGTGGTGTGCCTGCCGGGCGCCGTCACCACCGCGGCGGTGCACGTGGTGGAGCCCTTGCGCCGGGCCTTCGGCGTGGTGCGCGCGCAGGTGACGGCGATGATGGGGGTGTCCAGCGCGGGCGTGCGCGGCGTGGCGGAGCTGGAGAAGCAGACCGCGGACCTGTTGTCCGGGCGCGAGCCGGAGCCGCACGCGTTCCCCCACCGCGTGGGCTTCAACCTGGTGCCGCAGGTGGGCGGCTTCATGGTGAACTCGCCCTGGACGGAGGAGGAGGCGGGCTGGACGCTGGAGGCCGCGCGCCTGTTCGCGTCCCGGGGCGAGGCGCCGGTGCTGGCCGGCACCGCGGTGCAGGTGCCCAGCTTCTACGGCCACGGCCTGTCGCTCCACGTGCAGCTCAAGAAGGCGGGCCCGGTGGAGCAGGTGCGCGCCGCGCTCAAGACGTCCCCGGCCCTCAAGGTGCTGGACGCCCCTGGCGAGCGCATCTACCCCATGCCCATGCTCGTCACGTCGGACCCCACGGTGCACGTGGGCCGGGTGCGCGCCTTCCCCCAGGCCCCCGAGTGGGTGACGCTCTTCGCCGCGGTGGACAACGCCACCCGGGGCGCCGCCCTCAACCTGGTGGAGGCCGGCCTGAAGCTCGTCGAGCGTCCCGTCTGACAAATTGGCACGGCCGTGGGGGCCGTCCTGCCTGTTTGGCGCGCCAGGTCGGCTCGAAACGTCCGAAAAAGGGCCTGTCGGAAGGCGTTGTGTGTGGCCCCCCGCTTGCTAGCGTCCGGCTACCCATGCGCCTCACACTCGCCTTGCTTTTGCTCTCCGCGTCGACCGCCCTGGGGCAGACCGTGACCTTCTCGGTCTCGGGAAGCCAGGGCAACGAAATCGTCGTCTCCAAGGCCGACTGCGCCAAGGTCACCCAGGTCACCTGGCAACGTCAGGCGACCAACCAGTGCGACACGCTCTACATCTGGCTGTCCCCGGACACGTGCTCGGACACACCGAGCTCGAGCGAGGTGACGCTGGAGGAGATCGAGCGGTCCTCGTCGGTGACGACGGGCACGGTGAGCCTGAACGTCAGCGAGGCGCTCACCAAGGCGGGGCAGACGTGCGAGGCCCAGACGGAGAACAAGAGCTTCAAGCTGTGCGCGTCCGTGCGGCCGTTCAACAGCACCGGGACGACGTGCGAGGCGACCGCGACGAGCGTGGGCACGCCGGCCATCACCCTGACCTTGGACCCCAAGCCTCCCGCGGCGCCCATCCTGCCGACGGTGACGGGCCTGGACACCGCGCTGAGCGTGGAGGTGACGGCGCCGAGCGACTCGTCGCAGATGAAGGTGGAGGTGGTGGCGTTGGTGGCGGGTGAGGATGGTGGCAGTGCCACGCCGGGGGACGTGGTGCGCTCCAAGGAGCAGGTGTCGTCGAACACGCTGTTCCGCATGGACAACCTGGAGAACGGCGTGGAGTACGGCGTGCGGGTGTTCGCGCTGGACAAGGCGGGCAACCAGAGCGAGCCGTCGCCGCTGGCGACGGGGACTCCCATCGCGAGCAACGGCTTCTGGGCGGCGTACCGGGGCGCGCAGGGCGCGGAGACGGGCGGGTGTGGGGCCGGAGGTGGCGGACTTGCCGTGGGCGCCGTGGTGGCGGCCCTGGGCTTCTGGACGGTGTCGAGGAGGAAGCAGTCATGAGTCGGGCATGGGGCCTGGGTGTGGCCGTGGCGTTCGCCGCGCTGCCCGCGTGGGCGCAGGACGTAGGCGTGGTGTCTCCGGATCTGGTCGAGTCCCCCCGCACCGGCGGCATCATCTTCCGCCTGGGGGGCTACAAGCCGCTCATCGATGAGGAGAAGGGCCTGGGCGGCACGCCCTACAAGGACACCTTCGGCGACTCGTCGCTGCTGCTCGTGGAGCTGGAGTTCCAGCGCTACTTCTACCAGGGCATCGGCACCGCGGGCGTCGGCGTGTCGGCGGGCTACGGCGAGAAGTACGCCGCGGCGAAGCTGGCGGACGGCGGTGGAGACGCGGCGGAGCGCACGGCCATCAAGGTGGTGCCGCTCGCGTTCAACCTCTTCTACAAGTTCGACTACGCGGCCTTCGAGTGGGGCATCCCGCTGGTGCCGTACGGCAAGCTGGGCCTCATCTACTCGCCCTGGTGGGTGACGAAGGGCAGCGACACCGAGGTCTCCGGCGGCGTCACCGGCAAGGGCGGCAAGTGGGGCTGGGGCGGCACAGCGGGCCTGGCGTTCCTGCTGGACGTGCTGCAGCCGCGCTTCGCTCGCGACTTCGACTCGGGGCTGGGGGTGAACCACAGCTACCTGTTCGCCGAGTACACCTACGCGGATGTGGACGATTTCGGAGGGAAGGGGCTGAACTTGTCCAGCCGGCGCTGGATGTTCGGACTCGCGCTGGACTATTAGCGGCTCATGCCGCACTCCCCGCGCTCCGTCCGTCGGTCCGTCACGCTGTTCCTCCTGTTGACCGCCGTGGGCCTGACGGGCCCCGGCTGTCGGCGCGCGGTGCGCACGGACCTGGGGGCGGACCGCACGGTGGAGGCGGGCGTGCCCGTGACGCTGGGCTCCGGGGAGAAGGGCGCGCAGGCCCTCTCCTGGGACGTCGGCGACGGCACTCCCGCCAAGCAGGGCGCCCAGCTGTCGCACGCCTTCGCGCGTCCCGGCGCGTACACCGTGCGCGCGCTGCACGAGGGGCAGGAGGTGGGGCGCGTGCGGCTCACCGTGGTGCCGCGCCCGTTGCTGCGCGCGGTGCCGGCAGACGCGCAGACGGTGCTGTGGATGCCCCGGCTCCAGGGCAACGTGGAGCCGCTGGTGGACTTCCACGAGCGACTCATCGGCCCCGAGGAGGCGGAGGAGGCGCTGCGCGAGGCGCCCCTGGTGTCGCTGGTGTTGCAGAGCCTGACGCAGGGCTCGAGCGTCGTGGACCCCGAGGAGGGCTTCGGCCTGTTCATCCTGCCGGAGTTCGACGGCGTGGTGGCGGTGCTGGGCATCACGGAGCCCGACGCGGCGATGTCCACGGTGGCGAGCGAGCTGGAGAGCTCCGGCCACCAGGTGATGCCCACCGACGATGGCGCCATGCGCGTGGTGCCGCGGGATGGCAGCGAGCCGATGCTGCTGTTCGTCGACCGGGGCTACCTGTACCTGGCGATTCCCGACGGGCCGGAGGCGGAGGACGACGAGGAGGGGGAGGAGGGCCTGCCGCTGGAGGTGCTCGCGGTGGAGCCGCCGCGGCCGGCCGTCGCGGACGTGCAGCTGGTGCGTCGGGCGGTGACGGAGCTGACGGGGCCCGGGATGTCCGAGGTGGCGCTGCTCAACGAGCTGCGTCCCAAGGTGGGCGAGGGGAATGTCTACCTGTACACGGGTGCGCCGAGGCTCGACGAGGGCGAGGAGGAGGGGCCGGTGCGGGGCTTCTTCGCCTCGATGACGGTGCGCCCCGAGCACGTGGCGCTGGATGGGTTCCTGTCGTCCACGCGGCCGCTGTTGCAGGGGGCGAGCGCGCCTCCGTCCGCGCTGATGGCGGAGAGCGGGCTGGGGCCGGTGGCCGCCGCGCAGCTCTCCGTGCCTCCCGAGGAGCTGGCGAAGCTGGCGTTCGGCGCGCCGGGCTCGCCGCGTCGCGAGCGGATGGTGGAGCGGTGGCGCGCGCGTGGACTGGACGCGGAGGCGCTGTTGAAGGCGCTGCGTGGTGACGTCGCGATGCTGGTGTACTTCGATGCACCGGGCTTCCTGCGGAACTTCGTGCGCAACCAGCGGCCCGAGCCCCGGGGCACCGTCCTCATCGACGCGGGCCTCACCTCCGTGGAGCCCGTGCTGCGGCTGCTCGATGAGCGCGCGCAGGGCTCGTCGCTGCGCTTCGCGATGGAGAAGATTCCCGGCGGCCGGCTCTACAAGACGCTCCTGTGGGGGCAGCCGGTGCAGCTGCGCATCGGCCCCGAGCGCGCCACGTTGATCGCCGGTGAGCCTTTGGAGGGACGTCCTCGCGGCGATGTCGGCAAGTCGCTGCGCGAGCGCTTCGGCGGTGAGGCGTTCGGCGCGGGGCACCTGTCGGTGATGGCGGACCTGGGGCGGCTGCGCGCGGAGCTGGATGCGCAGGAGTCGCTGCCGGGCGTGCCCGCGGAGCGACTGGCGTCGGCGCAGGCGCTCATCAAGGCGGTGCTGGAGGGCTTCACGCCGCTGGACTCGGGCTTCCTGGACTTCTCGCTGGCCGAGGGCGGCGCGCGGCTGAAGGGGAGTCTGCGATTGAGGGAGAACGCTCGCGCGGGACAGGAGTGGAAGTGAGTCCGGGCGGCGCGGTCACCGTGCTGTACTTCGCCGCCGCGAGGGAGCGCGCGGGGACGGCCCGGGAGCGCGTGGAGGTGCCCGAGGGCGCGACGGTGGGGGTGGTCCTCCAACTGCTCGCGGCGGCGCATCCGGGGCTCGCGCCGTTGCTGCCGCACCTGCGCGTGGCGGTGGACCAGGAGTTCGTGGGCGCGGAGGCGCCAGTGCGCGCGGGCGCGGAGGTGGCGTTGATTCCTCCCGTGGCGGGTGGCTCTCCGGGGCTGTTCCGCGTGGTGGAGCGGCCGCTGCGGTTGGCGGAGGTGGTGGAGGCGGTGGGAGGCGAGGCGTACGGCGGGCTCGTCACCTTCAGCGGCTCGGTGCGCGACGCGACGAAGGGGCGGCGCGTGTTGCGGCTGGAGTACGAGGCCTACGCGCCGATGGCCGAGAAGAAGCTGGCGGAGATTGGCGCGGAGGCCGCGACGTCATGGCCGGGCGTGCGGCTGGCCATCGTGCACCGCGTGGGCGTGCTGGTGCCGGGGGAGCTGGCGGTGGTCATCGCCGCCGCGGCGCCGCATCGCAAGGAGGCCTTCCGGGGCTGTGAGCACGCCATCGAACGGCTCAAGCAGGACGTGCCCATCTGGAAGAAGGAGTTCTTCGAGGATGGGGAGGTGTGGGTCGGCCTGGGGCCGTGAGGCCTTTGTCAGCGCATCCGGAAGCTGGCGGGGATGTTGACCTCGGGGCCCGCGTCCGCCGCTTGCTGCTGCTCGCGCTCCGCGTCGGTGATGGGGCGCATGGGCGTGTCCAGGCCCATGGCCTTGCGGCGCGCGGCCTCCTTCTCGGCGGCGAGTTGGAGGGCGCGGGCGTTGGACTCGGCGGCGCGCTCGGGCGTGGGGCCCGCGATGAGGAAGCCCACGGGCAGGCTCAGGAAGAGCAGGCCGACGATGGCGAGCCAGCCCATGTCCTTCCACTGGAGGGGGCCGACGCGCTCCTTCACGACGGAGGCCTGGACGAGCAGGGACAGCTGTCCCTCGGTGAGGCGCAGCGTCATGCCGTCCGAGAGCGTCACGGAGGCGCGGCCCTGGTCCTGGACGAGCTGGGAGCCGGGGAGGGCGGCGAAGGCGTCTCCGCGCTGCTTGTGCTCGACCTGGACCTTGGGGGGCAGGTGGATGCGCCAGCCGCGCTCGGTGCGCTCGGCCATGAGGAACGGCTCTTCCGGGAGGGTGAAGCCGTAGAGGGGCAGGGGCGCCTTCTCGTCCGGCGCGGCGTGGACCCGCGTCTGCTCGCGCCCGTAGCTCCAGGCCTCGGCCAGGTTCTCGCCCCAGTACAGCTCGAAGTACAGCCCGCCGTCCGCCTTGGCCTTGGTGCTCATCTCGCGCGTAAGCATATGCGTCCCGCCGCCTGTCGGCCGCATCATCGGGGCCGGAAGCCCACAGGTGGACAGGAAGCGTCCGCCCGCTTGCCCGACAACCAGGGGAGGCTCGCGGTTCCCCGCGCGGGTTCCGGGGCAGGGGATTTCAGGCTGTCGTCCTGCCCATCACCGAGGGACCGCCGGAGGAGGGGGCGTCCTTCGTTCCGGACTCGGCGGGTGGCGGAGGTGGCGTCGTGGGTGGAGGGCTCGCGGGAGGAGGCGCGGACGATGGGCTCGCCGCGGGTGTTTGTGCGTCCGCGCCGTGTGGCGCAGGCGTGGTCGTCGGAAGGCCCGACGGCGCACCTGCTGGCGTCGCGCTGTTCGCGGGTGTGTCCGTCGCCCCGGCTGTCGTGGCGGGCGTTGCCGCGGCTCCCACGTTCGTGGTCGTCGCGGAGCCCGTGGGTGGCGGCGCGCTCGTCGTGGGGGATGCGCCCCCTCCGTTGCTCCCGGCTGGATTGAGCGCGCTCGCCGCTCCAGAGGCGGGGACCGTCACGCCGCGCGAGTCAACTCCCGCCGGTGCGCCTGTCACTGGCGTTGGCGCAGCGGGTGCTGCCTTGGTCCCTGTCGCAGCCGTTGCTCCGGAGCCGGCGACAGGCGGAGCCACAGGTCCTCCAGGGCCCGTGCCGCCCGGTGTCGCGGTCGTGGGACGCGCCGTTCCCGCGGGGGCGCCGCTGCCGGGTGCCGTCGCTCCCGCGGACGCTCCGATGGGAGGTGCACTCGCGCCCGTCGTGGGGGGCGCTCCGGCCGTGGTGCCACCGGCCCCCGTCGTCGCGGGTGACGCGGACTCCGACTTGAACCGCTCGGGGAGCGCCCCGCGAATCTCCGCGAACGCCACCGCGACGATGACCGTCGCGCTCGCGAGGAACCCCACCGTCTGCGCCACCGTCTCCACGCGAGGCGGCAGCTTGCGGCCACTCACCGCCTCCACCAGCAACAGCACGACGCGCCCGCCATCCAGCCCCGGAATCGGCAGCAACGTCAGCAGCGCGAGCGCCAGCGACGCGGCCACCAGCGCCCGCAGCACCGAGTCCAGCCCCGACGACGCCGCATCGGACGACTCCTGCCGCACCAGCGCCCCGGGGCCCGTCGGTCCACCCCGCGCCTGTTCTCCCTTCGCCAGCCGCGTGAACATCGTCACGCCCTCGGCCGCGAGGTTCATCGTGTGCACCGTCGCGTGCCTCAGCGCGTCGCCCGGCGCATGCGTGCGGTACACGTACTGCTGGCTCACGCCGATGCGTCCCTCGCCACGCTCGTCCGCGCGCGGTCGCACCGTCACCGTGCGCTGCTCGCCGTGGCGGTCCACCCGCAGCTCCAGCGTGCTGCCCACGCCCACCGCCACTTTCTCCACGAACTCCGTCCAGTTGCGCAGCGCCTGCCCGTTCACCGAGTTGATGCGGTCCCCGGGCAGCAACTGCGCCCGCGCCGCTTCCGAGCCCGGCCGCACCGTGCCCACCGTCAGCGGCACCACCACGTGCGTCCCCGACGTGTAGAGCGCGAACAGCACGCCCAGCGCGAACAGGTAGTTGGACAGCGGCCCCGCCAGGATGATGAGCGCGCGCCGCAGGGGCCCCAGCGTCCGGAAGCTCGCGGCCTCCGCGACCTCCGAGCGGTGGGGATTCATCCCCTGGATGTGCACCGTGGCGCCCAGCGGCACCGCGCCCACGACGAACTGCGTCCCCCCCAGCCGGAAGGACGCCATGGGCGGACCGAAGCCGAACACGAAGCGAGGCACCCGCACCCCGAGCAGCCGCGCGGCGACGAGGTGCCCCAGCTCATGCAGGGCCAACAGCCCTCCGAGGGCCAGCAAAACGAGCGCGTAGTGCATCCTGGACGGCGCTCCCTACAGCTTCCGCCGCTGCCCGGTCTGCTTGTACGTCCGGTAGTCGGAGAGGATGGTGCCGTGGTCGAAGCACAGGTCCTGGGGCAGCGCGTCCAGCGCGAACGTGCGCGCCTCCGCCGCGTCATCCAAGCCCTTCGGCTCACCGTCCGCCGTGCCGATGTACACCGTCGACAGCGTGTGCTGCCGCGGATCTCTCTTCGGGTCCGAGTACGTGAAGAACTGCTCCACCAGCTTCACCTCCAGCCCCGTCTCCTCCTTGACCTCCCGGATGGCCGCCGCGTCCAGGGGCTCGCCCTCGTCCACGAATCCCCCCGGCAGCGCCCAGCCGATGGGCGGGTTCGCACGGCGGATGAGGACGATGCGTCCACCGGCCAGCTCGATGATGCAGTCCACGGTGGGCTTGGGGTTGCGGTATTCGGGCATGGGGGCCACTCTAACCCCGACCGCCACGAGCGCACTGCACTCGATGCATTCGTGGGGTATGGTGCGCCCCGTGTCCACCCCGAGACGCTTCCGCCTGCTCGTGCCCGCCCTCCTCGTGAGCGCCATGTCGGGCTGCCTGCCCTTCGTCCAGGAAGCGGGCGACTACGAGTTCACTCCCGTGGAGATCTTCCGCGACGACTGCGGCCTCTACGACGCCAACCGCGACCTGTTCCGCGGCAGCCTGCAGGTCACCGGCCGCGTGGTGCGCCTGAACTTCGGGCTGCTCGACACGCAGCTCATCGGCTACTTCCTCGCCGAGGGCGACGACTTCGCCATCGACGGCACCACCATCAACGCCGCCACGCCCGTGCGCGGGGTGGACTGCCTGCTGGATGAAGCCAGCATCCACATCGACGCGACGACGCAGTGCGAGACGCGCTTCGACGGGGCGATGCGGGTGCGCTACGCCTCCGAGCAGCGGCCCGCCGAGTGCGCGTGCGAGCTGTGGATGCGTTTTGAAGCCGTCAAGGAAGCGAACCGCTGCGAATAGCGTGCTTGAGCCCGGCCTCCGGGGTTCCTAGAACAGAGGGGTTGTCGCCCACTCTGCGGAGGAGCCCATGGCTGAAACGCAGCAAGAAATCTCCTCGGTCCTGACCGAGACCCGCGTCTTCCCACCGCCCCAGGAGTTCTCCCAGCGTGCTCACCTGAAGAGCATGGAGGACTACCAGCGGCTGTGGGACGAGGCCGCTCGAAATCCAGACACGTACTGGGGCGAGCGCGCTCGCGAGGAGCTCTACTGGAAGGAGCCCTTCCAGACGGTGCTCGACTGGAAGCCGCCACACGCGCGCTGGTTCGTCGAGGGGCGCACCAACCTGGCCTACAACTGTCTGGACCGGCACCTGGCCACGCGCCGCGACAAGCCCGCCATCCTCTTCGAGGGTGAGCCCGGAGACCGGCGCACCCTCACGTACGGGCAGCTCGCCGTCGAGGTGAACCGGCTGGCCAACGGGCTGAAGTCCCTGGGCGTCAAGAAGGGGGACCGCGTGGGCATCTACCTGCCCATGGTGCCCGAGGCCGCGATGGCGATGCTGGCGTGCGCGCGCATCGGCGCGGTGCACTCGGTGGTGTTCGGCGGCTTCTCCACGGAGGCGCTCCAGGAGCGCATGAAGGACGCGGGCGCCAAGGTGGTGCTCACCGCGGACGGCGGCTGGCGCAAGGGCGCGGTGGTGCCGCTGCTCAAGAACGTGGAGGCCGCGCTGAAGAACATGCCCAGCGTGGAGAAGGTCGTGGTGGCGCGCCGCACGGGAGACGCGCTGGCGCTCACCGACCCGCGCATGGTGGCGTGGGACGTGCTCGTCAACGGCCAGTCCGACACGTGCGAGCCGGAGTGGGTGGAGAGCGAGCACCCGCTGTTCATCCTCTACACCTCCGGCTCCACCGGGAAGCCCAAGGGCGTGCTGCACACCACGGCGGGCTACGCGGTGGTCGCCTCGCTCACCACGCGCTGGGTGTTCGACTTGCGCGAGGATGACGTCTACTGGTGCACCGCCGACGTGGGCTGGGTGACGGGCCACAGCTACGTCGTCTACGGGCCGCTGATGAACGGCGCCACCACCGTCATCTACGAGGGCGCGCCCACGCACCCGGGGCCGGACCGCTTCTGGGACATCATCGAGCGCTACAGGGCCACCATCCTCTACACCGCGCCCACGGCCATCCGCGCCTTCATGCGCTTGGGCGACGAGCACCCGCGCAAGAAGAACCTGTCCTCGCTGCGCCTGCTGGGCAGCGTGGGCGAGCCCATCAACCCCGAGGCGTGGATGTGGTACCGCGACGTCATCGGTCAGGGACGCTGCCCCGTCGTGGACACGTGGTGGCAGACGGAGACGGGCGGCATCATGATTTCGCCGCTGCCGGGCGCGACGCCCACCAAGCCCGGCTCGGCCACGCTGCCGCTGCCGGGCATCCACGCGGAGATCCTGGACCGCGCGGGCAACGCGGTGCCGAAGGGGCAGGGGGGCCTGCTCTTCGTCACCCGGCCGTGGCCCTCCATGCTGCGCACCGTGTACGGCGACCCGGACCGCTACGTGCGCACGTACTTCAGCGAGCTGCCCGGCAAGTACTTCACCGGCGACGGCGCGCGCACGGACCTGGACGGCTACTTCTGGCTGATGGGCCGCGTGGACGACGTCGTCAACGTCGCCGGCCACCGGCTTGGCACCGCCGAGGTGGAGAGCGCGCTCGTCGCGCACAAGCTCGTGTCCGAGGCCGCCGTCGTGGGCCGCCCCGATGACCTCAAGGGCACCGCGCTCGTGGCCTTCGTCACGCTCAAGCAGGGCAACGCGCCCTCACCGGAGCTGAAGAAGGAATTGGCCCAGCACGTCTCCAAGGAGATTGGCGCCATCGCGCGGCCGGATGAGATCCGCTTCGCGGAGGCGCTACCCAAGACACGCTCCGGGAAGATCATGCGGCGGCTCCTGCGCGACGTCGCCGCGGGCAAGCAGGCATCGGGAGACACCACCACGCTCGAGGACCTCAATGTCCTCGCGGCGCTCCAGCAGAACGACGAGTAGCGCATGGAGGCGCGGAGGGTCCCATGGGCCCTCCGCTTCTCAAGATGGATGTGTCACGTCGTGTTACAACGACAGGACTCCGAGGGTTTGAAACGCAATCGGATTTCACCCAACGTATGAAGGTTGGTCCGCACTCATAATTCGAAATATCCGGGTGTTGAGGAGTTGTTGACACTGGAAAGATGCAGGGGCATTAAAGGCCGCGCTCACCCCCCCCCCGAGCGCGACGTGCCAGGTCCTGTTCCAGCGTCGCTCCCCCTCCCCCTCGGATGTGTTCAATGAATCTACGCGATCAGCTCGATTCGCCGTTGTTCACCCATTTCATCGCCAATTACACGCATCCGACCGGCCCTGATCTGCTGGCTCGGACGGAGGCGTTCTTCCAATGGCAGGAGTCACGGCGACAGACAGGATTGTGGCCGTACTCGCGCAGTCTGGAGGGCGCGCCGACCGCTGAGTGTGGCGTTCGCGGCGAGGGTGGGGTGGCGCGGCACGGGGTGAACTTCGGCTCGCAGGACTATCTGTCATTGTCCACGCATCCGGCGGTGGTCGAGGCAGCGCATCGGGCCATCCGGGACTACGGCGTGCACAGCGGCGGCTCCGGGATGTTCGGTGGCAACACGACGCCGGGACTCCAACTGGAGCGGGCGCTCGGAGAGCATCTGGAGATGCCGTACGTGGCGCTGTTCGCGACGGGGTGGGGCGCGGGCTTCGGCGCCATCGCGGGGCTGGTGCGTCCGGAGGACCATGTGGTGCTGGACGCGCTGTCGCACGCGAGCCTCCAGCAGGGCGCCAGCGCGGCGACGCAGAAGGTGAGCCGGGTGCCGCACCTGAGCAACCGCGCGATGCGCCGCAAGCTCCAGGAGCTGCGCGCCCACGACACGGCCAATGGCATCCTCGTGGTCACCGAGGGCCTGTTCTCCATGGACTCGGACATTCCTCGCATCGAGGAGCTGCAGAACCTCTGTCACGAGTTCGGCGCGACGCTGCTGGTGGACGTGGCGCACGATCTGGGCGCGCTGGGGCCCCGGGGCACGGGCAGCCTGGGCGCGCAGGGGCTGTTGGGGAAGGTGGACCTGGTGGTGGGGTCGTTCTCGAAGACGTTCTCGTCGAACGGTGGCTTCGTGGCGACGCGCTCGCCGGCGGTGCGCCAGTTCGTGCGGGTCATGGGGGGGCCGCACATCTTCTCCAATGCCATCCTTCCGGTGCAGGCGGCGGTGGCGCTGGAGTCATTGCGCATCGTCCGCTCGGACGAGGGCGAGGTGCTGCGCGCGAAGGCGATGGAGAACATCCTCGCGCTGCGCGCCGCGTTCGCCGAGGGCGGGGTGAAGTGTCTGGGGGAGCCCTCCAACGTGGTGCCCGTACCCGTGGGTGACCCGAAGGTGGCGCGGGTCGCGGGCAAGCTCGTGTTCGAGCGCGGCGTGTTCCCCAACATGGTGGAGTACCCCGCGGTGCGCATCCGCGAGTCTCGCTTCCGCATGCAGGTGATGTCGGCGCACTCGGTGGAGCAGATGAAGCTCGGCGCCGAGGTGGTGCTGCGCGCGGTGGCGGAGGCGCGCGAGTTCGTGGAGGCGCCGCAGCAGAGTCCCCTGCGCGCCGCGCGCGTCGAGTCGGGCAAGCGCGCCGAGGTCTGACGCGTCACGGGCGCTCCGCGCCGCTCCAGGTGGAGGGCGCGGGGCGCGGTCCTGGGCTGACGCTCCCCTCGTCGAGAGCCCGCGTCGTTGCGTGTGGAGGGCGCGAGGCCCCGCGCTGATGAGGCGCAGCGCACCTTCCACCGCCCGCATCTTGGCGCGTGGAGGGCGCGAGGCCCCGTGCTGATGAGGCGCAGCGCACCTTCCACCGCCCGCATCTTGGCGCGTGGAGGGCGCGAGGCCCCGTGTTGATGAGGCGCCGCGTGCCTTCCACTGCGTCCGGGAGCTGCGTGGCGGCCAGGTCGCGCGACACCTCCGTGGCGTGGGGACCTCTCCTCAGCGCGCGGAGGAGTCGTCCGCGCTCAGTTCCTTGAGGTGGGTGATGTCGCCCCACGTCACCAGGCGGAACGCGCCCTGGTGGTAGTCGAACTGGTTCCAACATGCGTTGAGCACCGAGAAGGCGCGGGGTGTGGCCGGCGGAATGCCCAGGCTGTGGCGGAAGAAGCTGCTCAGCACGCCGCCGTGCATCACCACCACCACGCGCTCGCCCGCATGGCGGGTGCCGACCTCGCCCAGGCACTCCACCGCGTGGCCCAGCCGCTGGGACGTGCTCTCCCCACCGGGGACGACGAAGTCCGGGGCGTTGGTGGCGTACGCGCCGAAGACCTCCGGGTGACGGCGGCTCGCCTCCTCGCGGGTGAGCCCCTCCAGGACGCCCAGCCCCCGCTCGCGCAGCCGGGCATCCGGGCGCACGTCGTGCCCCGTGCGCGCGGCGATGCGCCTCGCCGTCTGCACCGCCCGGCCCAAGTCGCTGCAATACAGCGCGCTGAAGGACACCGTCACCAGCCGCGCCGCGAGCGCGTCCGCCTGCCGCACGCCCTCGGTGCTCAGCGGGCTGTCCTGGTGGCCCTGCAAGAGCCCCTTCGCGTTCCACTCCGTCTCGCCGTGCCGCAGCAGGATGAGCTCGGTCTTCATCCTGGAAGACTGACGGCGCCGGCCGCACGGGGCAAGGGCTCCGTGTGGCACTGTTGGCGGTTCAGCGTGCCCGCTCCAGGTGCGTCATGCCCTCCTCGAGCAGCGCGGCCACTCCCCGACGCACCACGTGGACGACCTTGCGACTGTAGGCCGGGCCTCCATGCGTGTAGTGCCCGCTCACCTTGTGGTGCAGCTCCGTGGCGCCCCACACCAGCACCAGGTCCGCCCACTCCAAATCACTGCGGGCCCGGTCCGACGTGCGCCGCTCCGTACCGTCCACCATGCGCAGGTCGATATGGGGTCCCAGCTTCGACTCCAGCTCCTCGCGCACCGCGGGCGAGCCTCCCACCACCACCACCTTGCTCACGCCGAGCCGGTGACACGTCTCCACGAAGGCCACCTCCGCCCGGTGGTTCGCCGAACCCCCGCACCGGGCGCAGTGGCTGCGCGGCTCCACGCGCAAGGGCTCCCGGCCGCTCGCCTGGGCCACCTTCACGCACGCCCCATCCGAGCACACGGGGAAGAACCGCCCGTCCAGCACCTGCGCCGCCTTGAGCAGCTTGGGCTCGCTCATCCGCGCCTTGCCAGGACGGGTGAGGCCCGCCTCCTCCAGCACCGCTCGCGCGCGCAGCTTCGCGTCCGTGAGGGTGATGCCCCGCTCCGACAGCCAACCGTCGATGTCTCGGTCCGTGCTCATGACTTGCGCCTCGTCGTCGCGATGGGCTCGACGGAGAACAGCTCCGCCTGAGCAGGGGACGGCTCACCGGGCTCCACCAGCCCGAGCACCTCCTTCACCGGACCGAAGCTGCGTCGGTGGATGGGCAGCACTCCCTTCTCCCGCAGCGCCTGGACGTGGCGCGCCGTCGGGTAACCCTTGTGGTCTGCCAGGCCGTAGCCCGGGTAGCGTTGGTCCAGCTCCGCCATCAGGCGGTCGCGCGTCGTCTTGGCCAGGATGGACGCCGCGGCGATGCTCATCGAGAGCGAGTCACCCTTGATGATTCCGCGCTGCGGCGCCGGGCACTCGGGAATCGTCCGCGCGTCCACCAGCACGTAGTCGGGCTTGAGCCCCAGCCCCTCCACCGCGCGGCGCATGGCCAGCAGCCCCGCGTGGTAGATGTTGAGCTGGTCGATCTCCTCGACCTCCGCCCGGCCCACCGCCCACGCGACGACGTCGCGCTTGAGCGACTCCGCCAGCGCCTCGCGCTTCTGCGCGTCCAGCACCTTCTTGGAGTCGTCCAGGCCCTTGAGCCGGTAGCTCCTGGGCAGCACCGCGGCGGCCGCCACGACGGGGCCGGCGAGCGGCGCCATGCCCGCCTCGTCCACCCCCGCCACGTGCACGAGCCCCTGCTCCCACAGCTCCGTCTCGAAGCGCAGCAGGTGCCGCAGCCGCTGGCCCTCCGAGCGGTTGCGCTCCTGCCTCGCGCGGATGCGCCGCGCCAGCAACTGGGCGCCTCGACGCGGGTCCGCGTCCAGCGCCTCCAGCAGGCCCGAGGGGATGGGGTGTGCCTGGTTGACGAAGCGCTCGGTCAGCTCGCCGAGCGCGCACTGGAGCCACTGCTCCCGGCTATCGATGGACATGCTGGCGGACCCGGAGAGCTACCGGAACGGTAGGACGCCACGCGGGGCTCCCCGGAGGGGGAACGCGGCTCCCGCCACAACACGTCCCCACCGCCGTACACACGGGAGCGCCCGCACGCTGGGAGGCTCCGAGGACGAGGAAGAGGGGGGAGGTGGCGAGCATGCGGGTCTGACGCATGGCTCCAAGCCGTACCGCATCGGACCGGCCGAGCACAACCTCTGCGGTGCCATCTCACATGGAAATCCGTGAGATGCCCGGGAAGTTGGAGGCCCGAGGGCCTGTCAGGGGCTCAACTCCAGGGTCAATTCGGACGGCTCGGGTACGCAGTTGCAGGTGTCACACACCCACTCCACGTGGGAGGCGGGGGACACCTTGGAGCCGGCGGTGGCCGTGATTCGCACCGGGCTGGGCGCCAGCGTCTCGTTGACGGCGGTGGTGACGCCGTCGGAGCCGGTGACGCCGGAGATGCTGACATTGGAGGCCACGTTGGTGGCGGTGACGGTGGCGCCGCGCACGCGGGCGCCGTCCGCGGAGACGACGGCCACGCGCACGGCCATCAGCGTCGTCTCGCACTCGTCATGGCCTCGCGACATGCGAGGCGCGTCGTCACAGCCGGACAGCAACATGCCGAGTCCGAGGAGCCCACCCACCCATCCACACGCCCGAATCATGCACGGGAAGGTGATGCCGATGCCCGCGCGCGGCAATGCCCGGTTCAATCAGGCCGGGGCCGGCTGCGCTCGCTCGCGAATCGTGCGGCCTGGGTGTCCGGATAGCGGTGTTGCACGTACTGGTAGACCTCCTCCGCGCGCGCCGCGTCATTCATCCGCTCACCCAGCACGCGCGCCAGCATGACGAGCGCCCTGGGCGCGGTGGGCGAATCCGGTGCCACGTCCGCGGCGCGTTCCAGCGCGGTGACAGCCAGTGGGAAGTTTCCTTCCACCGCCGCGGCCTGGCCGATGAACAGGTGGTGCTCGGAGGGCACCCTCGCGGCGGGCAGTTGCTCCAGCGTGGCATACAGCTCCAGCGCCCGGGCCACGTCGCGCCCACCCACCGCCGCTGCGAGGGCGGCGAGCTGCCCGGTGGCCTCCCCCTGTGCGACGGGCGTTTCCACCCCGGGGGACTCCGCTTCCGGCGCGGGGGTGTCCCGCTGCACGCCGGCTCCCCCCAGCGGGGCGGACCCCCGGGTGGGTTGGGCGCTTCCCAGCACGGGTGCCACGTAGTCGCTCGGCTCGCCGTAGCCCACGCGGTCTCCGCGCACGTACAGCAAGAGGCCCAGCACGTGCGCCGCCAGGAAGGGCACCACCAGCGTGATGGCCTCCGCGAGGAAGCGGGAGATGAAGACCAGGCCCAGCGCGCGCACGGCCACCGCGAGCATGTGCGCGGCGCCATGGACGACGAGCAGCCCCGCGAGCGCGGCGCAGGCCACCAGGTAGTCGGAGCCCAGGCCGCGCGCCAGCCGCAGCACCATGGCCGGGTTGAGCATGTGCGAGACGGGATGCTCCGACGCCGCGAGCAACAGCCCCATGGGCAGCCACAGACAGCCCACCCCCACGAGCAGCCAGAACACGGGGTCCGCCGTCAGCCCCGGCGGCATCCGCCACTGGATGAACCACGCGAACATGTCCAGCTTCGCGCTGCCACCCGGGTGCGCCCACAGCCCGTAGACGAGCGACGGCAACCCCGCCACCAGGAACACCAGCAGCCCTCGCAGGCCGGGCAGCAGCGCGTCTCGGAAGATGTCGCTGAAGTCCGGGATGTCGAGCGACGTGTCGCCGCGCGCCGTCTCGCGCACGAGCCCGAAGAAGGTCGCCCAGAACAGGCCCCCGTAGAAGGCGATGAGCGGCGGCCGCATGACGAGGAAGGAGTTCTCCGCCAGCCACCCCACCATGCCCAGGAAGATGCTCAGCGCGACGAGCAGCTGCAGGCCCGCGGCGGAGAAGGGATAGCGCCAGGCCTGGCGCAGCCGACGGGTGAAGGGCACCACGTCGCGGTGGAGGTGGAGCACCTCCGCGTCGCCTCCGCACAGGCCGCATCCCACCAGCTCCACCGTCTGGACGCGGCGCCCCACCGCGCATTCCGGACACAGGGATGCGCCGCAGGACTGGCACTGCCAACCAGCGAGCTCCCGGGGATGTTGGCGACAGGCGATGGAGGCGGAGGACATGTCCCCCGCAGCCTATGCCGCGCCGGGGGCCTCGTCCCAGGGGGCGCCGAGCCAGGACTGGTACGCGGCCTTCTGGGCCTCGGTGGGCCTGTCCACGCGCGACAGCCACACCGCCTCCGCGGGCTTGGCGCCCAGCACCACCGGCACCTCCAGGAGCCTGTCCCGGCGGAACACCGTCACGCGCACCGTCTCGCCGGGGCGCTTGTCCTCGCACCGGGCGACGAGCGCGGCGCCGTCCGCCTTCCAGCCGTCCAGCGCCACCACGTCGTCCTCCGCGTACAGCCCCGCGTCCTGCGCCGGTGAGCCGTCCAGCACCGTGGCCACCGTGGCGCTCCCCTTGAGCGTCAGGCCCAGCCACCCCTTGGGGCGCGCCTCCGAGGCCTTGCCCTTGGGCGGCGTGCCACCCCTGTCACCGGCGGACTCGCGCGGGCGGAAGTTCGCCTCCAGGCCCACGTGCGAGAGGACCGAGTAGTCCAGCTCCTCCGTCGTGCGCAGCGCCCGCTCGAAGAAGGCCGACAGGTCCACGCCCGCCACCTCGCTCGCGGCCGCCTCCACGCCGTCCTCGCCCACTCCGGAGCCGTCGCCGTGGCGCGCCCACAACAGCCGCATCAGGTCATCCAGCCCGCGCGCGTCGCGGGTGGCGCGGCGAATCTCCAAGTCCAGCAGCGCCGACACCACCTCGCCCTTCAGGTAGTAGGAGATGGCGCTGTTGGGCGAGTTCTCGTCCGGCCGGTAGTGCTTCACCCAGCTCACCAGCGACGCCTCCGCGAGCGTCTGCGTGCGTCGGCCCGGCGTGGAGTGCAGCGCCGTGAGCGTCTCGCCCAGGCGCGTGAGGTAGCGCTGCGCGGACATCAGCCCCGCGCGGCGGACGATGAGGTTGTCGTAGTACGCGGTGGTGCCCTCGAAGGCCCACAGGAGCGCGGTGTAGTTCTCCCTCGAGTAGTCGAAGGGCACCAGCGCCCGGGGCTTCACCCGCTTCACCATCCACAGGTGGAAGTACTCGTGCGCGGCCAGCGTGAGCAGGTCCTCCCAGCCGCGCCCCGTGGACAGGCCCGTGCGCGGGAAGAGCAGGGCGGTGCTGGCCTGGTGCTCCAGGCCGCCGCGACCCTTGTCCGTCAGGTACAGGAGGAACAGGTAGCGCGGCATGGGCAGCCCGCCGAACAGCCGCGCCTGCACCTCGCACAGCCGCTGGAAGTCCGAGCACAACCGCTCGGGGTCCGCCGGCGTGTCGCCCCAGACGACGACTTCGTGGGGCACGCCCGCCACGCTGAAGGTCAGCGGCGTGTGCGGGCCCACCTCGATGGGGCTGTCCACCAGCGTGTCGTAGTCGTTCGCCACGAAGGCCCCGTCGCGCTGGCCCAGGGCGCAGAACGACGTCCAGCCCGCCGGCGCCTCCACCGTGACGTGGTGCTCCCGCGCGCGCGTCGCGTCCGTGTAGAGGAACACGCAGGCGCCGTTGAGGTACGCGTGCGTGCCGTCCACGTGGCTGGTGCGCACCGTCAGCTCGTTGCAGTAGACGCGGTAGCTCAGCGTGACGGCCTGGCCCCGCGCGTCCACCCGCCAGGTCTGCTTGTCCACCCGCCGCACCGGCAGGGGCGTCCCGTCCCCCGTCGACGCGGTGACGTCCTGGACGTGCCGCGCGAACTCCCGCACTAGGTAGCTGCCCGGCGTCCACACCGGCATCCGCGCGTCGAGGGTGGCTTCGCCCTCGGGGAAGGTGGCCTCCACCTCCAGCAGGTGGGTGTGGGGCCGGGGCAGGCTGACGCGGTAGCGGACGACGGTGGGGGACATGACCGGGCCTTTCTTCCCGGGCAGGCTACTTCGCCCGGACGAGGACGGCCGCGAAGAAGCCGTCGGTGCCGTGGGTGTGGGGCGCCAGCCTGAGGAACGGGCCGGGGCCGAGCTTTGCTCCCAGCTCCGCGCCCAGCAGCTCCGCCACGGGGCGCACGCTGTACTCGGGGTGGCGGGCGAGGAAGTCCTCGACGACGGCCTCGTTCTCCTCGCGCAGCACGCTGCACGTGCCGTAGATGAGCCGGCCGCCGGGCTTCACCATCCGCGAGAAGCGCTCCAGCAGCGCCTTCTGCCGGGCGGCGTGGGTCTCCAGGTCCTCGGGCGTCAGGCGGTAGCGCGCGTCCGGCTTGCGGCGGAACGTCCCGGTGCCGCTGCACGGCGCGTCCACCAGCACCCGGTCCGCCTTGCCCACCAGCGCCTCCAGCGCGGTGTCCACCTCCGGGCCCTCCGCGGGGATGAGCTGGGCGCGCACGTTGTGCACCCCCGCGCGGCGCGCGCGCTTCTTGAGGTCCTCCATCCGCCGCTCGTCGATGTCGAGCGCGTGCAGGTCGCCGCGGTTCTTCATCTGCGCGGCCAACTGCAGCGTCTTGCCGCCCGCGCCCGCGCACGCGTCCACGACGCGCGTGGGCGGCGCGTCCACCAGCATGCCGAGCAGCTGGCTGCCCTCGTCCTGGATCTCCAGGAAGCCCTCTCGGAAGCTCTCCAGCGCGAAGACGTTGAGGCGCGTCTCCAGGTGCAGGCCCATGGGGGACAGGGCCGTGGGCTTCGACTCCACCTCCGCGGCGGCGAGTCGCTTCGCCAGGGCGTCCCGGTCCTCCTTGAGGAGGTTGGCGCGCACGGTGAGCGGGGCGCGCTCGTTCATCGCCTCGGCGGCGCGGGCGGCGTCCTTGCCGTACAGCGCGAGGAAGCGCTCGGCGAGGAAGTCCGGCAGCGACGCGGCGATGGGGAAGCGCTTCTTCTCCGGCAGGGCCTCCAGCGCCGCGGCGGCCTGGGGCAGGGCGGAGAGGGCCTGCGCGTCACCGGGCGCCAGCGAGGAGGTGCGCGCCACGTCGTCCAGGGGCTCGCCGTGCAGCACGCGCGAGGTGGCCAGGCGCAGCACGTCCTGCCGCGTCGCGTCCAGCGAGTCGAAGCGCGGGTGGGCGCGCGACAGGAGGAAGTCCACGGTGCGCTGGCGGCGCAGCAGGGCGTAGACGCGCTCGGCGACGGCTCGGCGCTCCGACGAGTAGAGGTTGGCCTTGCGGCGCAGGGTGAAGTCCAGCGCCCGGTCCGACAGCCGGCCTTCGTGGCGCACCAGCGCGTATGCCTCCAGGCAGGCCTGGAGCACCAGGTCCTCGCGCAGCGGACGCGTGGAGCGCTCGCGCTCGGCGGCCGTGAGCTTCTTCTTTCCGGACGAAGGGGAGGGGGACTTCTTCTTCGTGGACGGCCGCGCGAAGCGGCGGGGCTTGGATGGGGGAGCCATGACGTGCAGGGGCCTTTGCATCCCCGGGGCGGGTTGACAAGCGGGGAAAGCAAACCCGGGTGGCCGCCGGACGCCCTTCGCGCCCGCCGACACACCCGGGGATGCCCGCGCCTGGGGGA